>NZ_JAWDXO010000004.1 GCF_032477075.1 Fusobacterium sp.
TCCATTATCTAAATATTGATATGACAAAAATACCTGTGTACTATTGAATGTTGGTTTAGAGTAAAAATCTCCCTTTCTTACAAGTTCCACAAAATCTGAATTATATTCTTTTATCAGTCTTTCATTTTCTGCTATTTTGCTTTTTATTTCTTCGCGCTCTGTCTGTATCTTAGTTAAAAGATCTCCTTTAGTTTCCTGTATTTCCTCTGCTGTTATTCCTGCTCCAAAAGATATTCCTCCTGTTATCATGAAGGCTATCAAAAGTGAAAGAGAATAACTGACTTTTCTTTTTAAAAATCTTTTTAGAGATTTTTCAATATCACCTTTTCTCACAAATCTTCCCCCTTTATTTAATTTCCTGCTCTTACTTTTTGTTCCATTTTATCTAGTCTACTCAAGTATTCATTAAGCTTCTCATTTTCAAGTAAAAGAAGTTCAATCTCATTATTGTTAGTTTTGAACTTATCATATACTTCATCAAATTTTTGACTTAAAAATACTCTGTTTTCATCTGTTTCCATCCCCAAAACTTCTTCAAGTTTCATGATTTCTTCTTCTTCCATCTTTAGGAAAGCCATTCTTTCCTTACCTATTTCAAAAGCTGCTCCTGCTGCTGCAATTCTTGATTCAGGAGTATTTTCACTTCTGAATACTTTCTCTTCAAGAGATTCATTCATATCTCTTCTGATGTCCTCAATTATTTTCTTTCCTTTTTTCTCTTCTGCCTTTTCAGCAGCAATTCTAGCTTTTTCTTCAGCTTCTCTTGCTTTTTCTGCATCTTCAATAGCTTTTTGTTTTGCTCTCTCTTCAGCCTGTATTTCTCTTCTTATCTGTTCAAGAACCTTTTTTCCTTCTTTTTCACTTACTTCTTGTGAATAAAGTGCTGTTGTTAAACAAGATATTAAAAGAAATATCCCCAAAATTCTCTTCATAATTTCTTTCCTCCTTAAGATTAAACTCCATTTTTTATTATTATTTTCTTTCAAAAATGACAAACAAATATTTTAAAAACATGATTTTAAAAAGGTAACCATATCATTTTTATTAAAACAAATTGGTTAACATACGCCCTTATTTAACATAATTATAACATAATTGTTTTTTACACACAATTAAAAATTAAATATATGCATGATAATTGTTGACATTAAAATAAATAAAAGTATAAATGTATGTTTAAATGTAGATTTTAATTTTTTTATAATTAAAAACATTTAATATTCTTTGAAAGTTTTATACAATGAAAATAAATAAATAAAAATCCATTTTTTGAGAATTTTGATAACTTTAAAATATTCAATTAAATATTTCATTCCTTTACATATACAATTACTAATTGTAATTTTATTCCCTCTAAAATATAATCTATTTAAATTATAAAAAAATAAAGGTATTTAATCAGACAAATTGTATTCAATGAATGAGATTATTAATTCAAAAAATAAAAATAATTTTCGTCATACAATAAAAAATTAAAAGAACATAATAAAAAATTATTAAATTATAAAAAAGAAAAGGAATATTTAATTAAAATATAGATTAAAGGGTTTTTATTGAATGTTTATTTTAATATTTAGAGAAGGAAAAAATTTCTTCTTTTTTTGATAGAATAAAAAAAATCTAATTAGGATGGTATATTAAAAATTATAAAATATATTCTAGCTTTTCCTTAATCTCAACAATTAAATTTTATTTTGAATTAAAAAACAGAAGGTCACCTCATGGGAAAAAAATTAAAAAAATATTTTACTATGTACCAATAATTCTACTGACTGTTTCTTGTAGTAACTCGCAAGCAACAGTATCAGAAAAATTTTCTGAATCTAAGCAACAGAAATGGACAGAATTATCAACAAAATATGAAAATTCATATTTTGATAATAAAATTCAAAAAAATATTTCTTTAGAAGTATTATCTAATTGGTGGTTAGTTTTAGAAGATGAAACTCTCACACAACTTATAAATTTATCTTTAAGCAATAATAAAAATTTGCAAGAAGTGTGGACAAAAGTTACTGAAGCCAGAGCTGCGTTAGGAATAAGCAAAGCTGAACTACTTCCATGGCTTGATAGTAATAATGGCTGGGAAAGAAAACAAACATCTGATAATTCTCCTAATCAAAGTGGAATTGCTAATGTCTATAAATTAGGAATAGATGCTTCATGGGAAATTGATATTTTTGGTGGAAATCGGTATAAAGTAGATGCTACAACAGCTGATTTACAAACACAGCATGCTCAACTTCATGCAGCATGGGTCACTTTGACATCAGAGGTAGCAATCAATTACTTATCTTTAAGAACTTTACAAGAACGATTATCAATAGCTGAAGCCAATCTAAGTTTACAAGAGAATACAGTTCAGTTATTACAGTCAAAATATAATAATGGACTAATAGATGGATTAGGGCTAAATCAAGCTAAGTATACAGCAAGTCAAACTAAGTCTACCATTCCTACTATAAAAATAAGTATAGAGGAAACACTAAATAATTTAGCAGTACTTACAGGACAACTGTCAGGAAGTCTTGAAAAAATTCTAATAGAAAAAAAGCTCTTCCAAATATTGATGAAATGATCTATGTTGGAATTCCTGCTGAAGCTTTAAGACAAAGACCTGACATACAAGCAGCTGAATACCAATTGGAAGCTCAAATTGCTCGTACAAAATCAGCAAGAGCTGATCTAAAACCAAAATTAATATTGTTTGGTTCAATAGGCTTAGAAAGTGTCAGTAGTGTTTTCACTTCTAAATACTTTTTCCTCAAGAGATTCATTTAAGTCTCTTCTAATATCTTCAATTATTTTTTTCCTTTTTTCTCTTCTGCCTTTTTAGCAGCAATTCTTACTTTTTCAGCATCTTCAATGGCTTTTTGCTTTGCTTTTTCTTCAGACTGTATCTCTCTTCTTATCTGTTCAAGAACTTTTTTCCCTCTTTTTCACTTATCTCTTGTGAATAAAGTGTTGTTGTCAGACAAGATAATAAAAGAAATATTCCCAAAATTTTCTTCATATTTCTTTCCTCCTTAAGAATAAATTTTATTTTTTAACTTTAATTTAAAATAGTAAAAAATCCTCCTTTCTCATATAATATGACTAACAAATATTCTGAAATCGTGATTTAAAAAAGATAATATAATTAAATTTTAAAAAAATAATTAGTTGACATATTATATATACAATCAAATTATATAATTTTAATAGTTGACATAAAGATAAAAAAATATCAAATATATCTATAATATTAAATTATAAATTTTTATATAATTAAAGATAATAATAATTCATTAAATTTTATGTTCTTTACTATATTGCATTAAAAAAATCATAAAATAAATTTTCTAGAATAATAAAAAATTTTAAATAAGATAAAAAACCAAAAGTAATCTTTACAAAAAAAATAAGTTACAAAGAAAATGAATTTCCTTTGCAACTTATCTCTTTTTTATCTATATAATTGTATTAATTCTTGGTATACTTCAAAAGTAAATATAAATATTTTATATAAAATATCTCAATTAAAATTTATAATTAAATCTTACTCCATATCTTATTGAAGTATCTTTTCTATGCTGCTCATTTGCTGCCTCTACTTCAAATGTTACCCCCATATGGTTTTCTTTTTCTATTGCTATTCCTATTTTTCCTATTACTGCTCCTTTTTTCTTTTCTGGTGTTATCAGGCTGTAATATCCTTCATCTCCATTTTTTAATTTTGCTTTGTTTCCATCATAGTTATCTCCTAATTCATAGGCATATTTTACATCTCCTATTACTCTTACTGATACCTGCTCTTTTGCGTATATCCTTTGTTTTCCTTTCAATCCTATTCCTACTTCTGCGCTTAAGTAATCATTATCTTTTACTCTTACTTCAAGCCCTCCCTTACTTCCTGCTTTTTCTGTAAAGCTTCCTACTTTTCCATATTCAAGATTCAGTTCTCCATATACATTTAATTCTTTCTCTGTATCTTTATGTATTACTTTATTTAATTTATTATCTAAACTTACTGAATATGTATTGTATTCTCCCTTATTTTCATAAGCTTTATGCAATGCAAGCTTTCTCTTTGCTATATGTCTGTCATAACCAAGTTCTGCTCTTGTTAACCATGACACCTTATGTTCTTCACTTAAATTTTTTACCCTATGTACCCCTGCTCTCAATGAATATACATCCTCTTTAGAACCTCCATCATCTTTAAACTTAAATTTTGAACCTGCAAATCCTAATGTATATCCATATTTATCTCCTGTTTCACTATCTTCTTTTTCCTTCATGTACATAAGTCCTATTACTTTATAATCATAATCGTCTATTCCTGTTGTCCCATCTTTATAGTTCCCATCTGTATATATCACACTAAATTTATTACTGTCATCTGTAAAGTTATTTGATGACTCCATCTCATAAAATGAATTATCAAAAGCTCTATTTATATCCTGCATTCTTCTTTGAATAGTTGCATAGATATCTCCTCTTGTCTGAGCTATCTTTCTCTCTGTTTCCACAGCAAAGTTTTCCTCAGGAAGTCCATCTAAATAAGAGTTTAATCCTTTTAATATATCTGCATCTCTTCCTATTCCATTACTGTTTCTCAAAATATTATCAAGACCTTTATCCAAAGCATCATATTGACTTCCAATAGTTAAATCTGCATATGGTACTTTAGCTATAACTAAATCTCCTTTATCAGTTATCTTTGATACAAACATTGGAGATGTTACTGCTGATAGTTTATTTCCATCTACTGTTCCACTGGCAGTATTTACAAAACCTTTTATTTCATATGAAATTCCATTTCCTGTAAGAGCAAAATTTGGCAGTATTTTTACTTCTCCTGTTATATTTGAAGCATTGAACAGGGGAGTTTTTGTTGTAACATCTACATATGCACCTTTTACTACTATTGAACTTAGTGTTGTTAATGTTCCACCTATAGCTACATATTTATCATTAATATATATAGTTCCATCTGGTTTTATAACAACACTTCCTAAATTCTCACTTGTCTCAGAAGTACTGATTGGAGTTCCACTACCTGTTACATTTATTGTTCCAGAATTTACTAAAGTTCCTTTTCCTTCCACTCCTATACCATTATTTACATTTATTGTTCCTGTATTAGTTATAGCAGCTCCGCTTCCCACATATATTCCTGTTCCTTTATCAACATTCACTGTCCCACTATTAAAAATAGTTCCACCATTATATGCTGCCATTCCAAGAGATGAAACTCCTGATGATGAAAGACCACTTCCAAGATTAATTGTTCCCTTATTTTCTGCTGTTCCTTTATTTTGAACCAGTATTCCTATTCCACCATTATCAATGTTGATTATTCCTTCATTTATAAATGATGTTCCTAGACCTGTTACATAAACACCTACTGAATGTTCATAGTTTACAGTTATATTTCCTGATGTAGTATTCAGTCCTGTACTTCCTCCTGCCAAATAAATGCCAACTGAATTTTCATGTTTTTCAAGATTTGAAGGATCCCCATTAGTATTTGTAGCTCCAACTTTAATATTTCCGAAGTTATTTACCTTATTATTTCCTTCAGAGAATATCCCTATTGCTGATGTTCCTAAAGTCATGTCAGCATTATTATTAATAGTTATTGAATCTAAAGCTTTAGCAGTTGCTGCTGTTTGCTGTTGAGCATATATCCCATATCCGCTGATACCTATATTCCAATCTCCAGACACAGTTATTATTCCTGTTCCCCCTATTTTGTATATTCCTGCTGAGGCAGCAGTATTTTTATCTGCAATGTCAATATTTCCAGAGTAATTTATATTTCCAGTTCCAAGACTTAAAATACCAATACTTGAATCAGAACCTATATCCATATTACCATTTACAGAAGAGTCTACATTTTCAGTATATACCCCTACTGAATTTTCAGAAGATATTGCTATTTTATTATTCATCACCAGTTTAACTTCACTATCTCCAGAAGCAAATATTCCAACTCCATGTTTTCCTACAGACATATCACTTCCAGTTTGTGTTATGGTACTTCCTGTTTCTAATTTTTCAGCATATACTCCTATTCCATAATTTCCCACTGTTAAAGATCCTGTTCCTTTATATACTCCTGTTTTCAAATAACTACCTATTGAAGATTTTTTCAACTCATTATCTTCTGATGAATTGCCGATTAATATATCACCATTAACTGTTATACTGCTGTTTTCTCCATAATTTCCTATATTATTATCTCCATTAACTGTTATATCTCCTCCTACTGTCAATGTTGAATTTCCTTTGGCTGCTAAACCTATTTTATGACTTCCTACATTCCCAATAGTAAATCCATAAGGCGTTACTCCAGTTGAATTATTCATCATCATTCCAATTGTATAATCTCCTGTATCAGTAATTGTAGGAGCTGTTCCTATAAGTGGTACACTGTCATAATATACACCTATTGAATATCTGTCCTCTCTTCCTGAGTGAATATCAATTGTTGTAGTTCCAAAAGATGGAACTATCTCTTTTACATAAATTCCTATTCCTCCATCTTGAACAGTTATTGAAGAATTGCTGGCATTAATACTTCCTCCATCAGCAACTATTCCTATCTGATTTTTTACTAAAAGATTTCCTGTAAAATTAATTCCTGCTCCTTCAGAATATACATATATTCCATTATCTCCTACTGATACTTTTCCAATATCTCCTATATTTACTGTTGTTGCAGCAGTTTCAGCATATATCCCTATTCCATTTATTCCAGCTGATATTTGAGCTGCAGGGTCAATAGTCAAAGTAGTTCCTAATGAAACTGCTATTCCTACAGAGTTTCTAGTATCACTTCTATCTCCTACTGATATATTTCCATTTACTGTTGCATTAGTTCCATAAACTGCTATTACCCCTATACTTTCATCTCCTAATGCTATAGTTCCCAGATTTATATTTCCTGCTGTTCCCTCAAGAACTACTCCTGTATTTCCTGCTGTTGCAGAGTTTATATTATTTGTTGTGAAGCCATCTGTTGCCCCTTTAATATATACTCCTATTCCATCTACACCTATTAAATTAATATTATCATTTTGTATAGAAACAGGTGTTGTTCCAGCATTTGTATATATTCCTATTCCATATGAACCTACTGTTATATTTCCACTGTTAACTATATCAGCCACTTCTGAATAGATTCCTATTGCAAGGTTATTATTTGAAGATTGTCCTGATGAAGTAATAGTTCCAGTATTTATTATATTTACACCAAATGTTGGAGATGTTGGTCCTACAATTGCTGCTAGCCCTATCCCTCCAAAGAATACATTTATAACTCCTGTATTTGTTATATTTTGAGGACTAAGCATTGAATTGTCATATTCTCCTAAGAGTCCAGCAGTTTTTTCTCCTACTGAAAAGTTACCTGTAGAGTACCAGCTTCCATTTTTGGCTACACCAAAAGATCCCATTCCATTAATAACAGCATTGTTTCCTACAGTCATATTTCCACCATTATTAAATATTCCTATTCCACCATTTGCACCAAAATTGAAGATCAGATTTCCTCCTAAAGCCAGATTTGCTGTTCCTTCATCAATATATATTCCAGTTCCACCATTTATATCAATGGTTGTATTTCCTGCTGTTAAAGATGCATATTTAGGAACATATATCCCTACTCCATTTTCAGTTTTTAAATGACCATTGAATGCAAGTGTAACACCTGATGGTATTCCAGTATCATTTCCTAAATATACACCAATGCCATCTTTAGCATCTATATTTACATTACTTAACGAAGTTATTCCTACTGTATCTTTATAAAAAATTCCTATTGGAATCCTTGAATTTTCTACTCCTGTTATAACTGTAATTCCATCTAGGATTACTGTATTATCCAGTACATATACTCCAATAGAATCATCATCAACAGTTACATTTCCAGATATAACTGTATTATCTTTAGCTGCAACTCCTATCACTCCTGTTCCTGCAGTAATTACTGCAAAATCAATTTCTGCATTTTCTCCATATATTCCAACTCCCCCTGAACCTATATTTAAAGCCCCTGCAATTATTTTATTAGTTCCAGTATCTTTAAGATACATTCCTATCTTACCTGCTGATATTGTTCCTCCAGTTCCATTAAAATTGTTGGCAACACCATCTACATATACTCCTGTTCCTGTAGCAGCTGATATTGTTCCTGCATTTCTACCTGAACTTGCTCCTGCTCCTCCTACATACATTCCAAGGTTAGCACCTGCTGTTATTGTTCCTCCTGAAGCATTTTCCGCTGCTGCTGTTTTTCCAACTTTAGCTTCAGCTGCCATACCTACAACTGATGTAGTAGGTGTACTTGCAACACCATTCATTACAATAGCTCCAGAGTTAATTCCTCTCCCTTCTTCTACATATATTCCTATACTATCATTATCATTCATAGTGATAGTTCCTGATGAAGTAAGTTGAGACCCTCCTCCTGCATATGAAGCAATATTTCCTGTTCTTCCTGAAGTAGATGTAATATTAGTATTATTTGCCATAGTTATTCCATCTGCTGCATATATTCCTATACTATCATTACCTATAAGGTTGATAGCTGATCCATTTGTTACAGTGCTGCTAGATGTACCCTTACTATAGTATAATCCTATATTTTTAGTTCCAGTAGCTGTATTATTTACAGTTATAGCTCCTCCAGATGCATAAGCTCCATTAGTAAGATACATTCCTGTTCCTTTACCAAGATCAGTATTAAGAGCAAGTCCTCCTGAACCTACAGTTACTGCTCCTCCATTTGCATATACTCCTACTGCTCCTACCACTGTTGCTCCTCTTGCTGTTGCAGTTCCTGATATAGTAGAAGCACTCTCAATGAAAGTTCCTATAGTCTTTTCTCCTGTTGCTGTTATGTTTACATTTAGATTATTATTTCCTTTAGAGTAGATACCCACAGCTTCATTTATAACATTCAGCTGTCCTGTTGTATTACTCATAAATGTACTTCCAGTTCCAGCATTTTCAAGATAGATTCCAACTGTTTTATTTCCAGGAGTCGTTGCTGGTGTCATTCCATTTACAGTCATTACTCTGCCAGCGTCTATCTCTACTGTGGCACCCTTTCCATATATAAACATATTTTTATTTTCATTATTTTGAGCAAAAGATATATTATTTTTTATTTTAACAACTGCATTTTCTGCATAAGTTCCAATACTTGTATTTCCAATGAAAGCTATATTGTTCCCATTTATTTCTGCAGTAGCTCCATCTTTTATATATATCCCCTTTGCTCCATTTACATTTAAATTAATAATTCCATTATTTAAAACTTTTGTATTAGTTCCTTCACCATAAATAGCTGTTTGTGTTAAATCATTTAGATTTATTACTCCAGTAGTGTCATTAACAAGATTCCCTCTTTTTGAGTACATTCCAATTGCTCCTGTTTTTGAAGCAACAAGATTAATATTACTTTTATTAGTTCCAGTATTAGCAGTACTTCCTTTTACAAATATTCCTACTCCATCCTGTCCAATATCTAAAGTTCCAGTTGAAACAACACTCATATCTTCTACATATACAGCAATTCCTTTATTAAAAGCTGAAGCATCAATAGCCATATTTATATTTTTAGTTTCTGTTCCTGTTCCTTTGTATAAAATACCTGCTCTAATTGTATTTCCTACTCCATTTGAAGTTAATGTTACAGATGTTGCTGTAATATCTGATTTTCCATCTGTCATTACTCCAACTGCATCATCTCCAAGATCTAAAGTTCCTAGATTTGTTATCTCTGTTCCTTCTTTAGCATATATTGCTACTCCACCATCTCCTACAGATATTGTTCCTAGATTTGAAATTGTAGCTTTCTCTCCATATATTCCTATAGCAGCATTTGAAGCTGTTGAGTCTCCAACTGTTATTATTCCTGCTGCTGTATTTGTTATAGCAGTGTCTGCTTTTGTTCCTAAAGCATTATTATTATCTGCATAGATACCAACTGTTCCTGTTCCATCAAGAGTTATATTTTTGCTGTTAGTTATATTTACTTTTCCTTGATCAGCAAAGATACCACCAGTTCCAAACTCACCAACAATAGGTGTTCCTACAGGTTTTTCTCTGTATGCCATTCCTAAAATACCTATAGATTGATTTCCACCTACTGTTATATCTCCAGCATTCGATATTGTACTTCCATTCACTGCATAAACTCCAACAGCTTTGCTATTTACAACATTTCCTCCGCCAGTTACTTTTTCTACTTCTACACTGGCTCCATTTGCTATATCTATTTTACCAAAATTCATATACAGTCCAATTGCTCCATTTCCAGCATCTGTTCTGTCTGCTATTACTTTAGAGTTAGCCAGTAAATTGATTTGTGCATCTGTTGCACTTGTTGCTGATGTACTTGAGTTCATTTCCAATCCTACCACTTGATTATTGAAATATGTTCCAGCATAGGCTGTATCAGTTGAACCAGTTACTGTAATACCAGCATTAACTGTGAGATTAAGCCTTTGTCCTAAAAATCTTCTGGAATAAAAATATCCATCACTAGTATCATTTTGATTATATTTATCCATGTTTGCATCAAATGTAAGATTTCCTCCATCTACAGTTGCTATTTTATATTTATTAAATGTAGTTACTCCATCAAATCCATCTACAACATTAATTCCTGTTCCCAAACTATTTAAAATTAGTGTTTTTAAATTACTAGTTATAAGCCCTGTTGTATTTTTCAAATTTGCTACTGTAGCCTCATCTGACATCATTGTTATTGTTGTATTATTCAACGTTACTTTAGGAGAAAGTAAATCAAGTTCTACTCCCGTTGCCTTCCCAGCAAGAACCAAATTAGCATCTGATAAATTTATTGTTCCTGCTCCATCAGAATATGCAGCATATCCATTTCCTGAATATTTTAGCTCTGCTCCTTGTAAATCTATATGAGTAGAAGTACCAGAAGAAGCTACTCCTGCTGCACTTTCCTTTGCATCTATTTTAACTCCTTGAAGATTTACTGTTGCTCCATTTTCTGCATATATTGCTATACCTTTAGTTTTAGTATTTGTAATATCATCCACTGATATAGTTAAATTGCTTCCAATAGTCGAATTTATTATTCCAGCATCACTGTATATTCCAGTTGCCCCATTAGAAGTATTTACACTTACAATTCCTCCTGTAATATTTACAGTTCCATTTTTATTGAACAGTACCCCACTCTCTTGTCCATCAGCACTCAGTGTCCCTGCTGTTATATCAAAAGTTCCTAGATTATATATCCCTGTTCCTTTATTTCCAGTATAACTTATATTACCACTATTAACTCCAGAGTTTCCAGTAGCTACAGCTATTCCAATGCTTTGATCTCCACCAAGAATTATAGTTCCTCTATTTTGAACTTTGGCCCCTGTTGAACTTAAAAAATCTCCTGCTGATAAAACATAGAACTGATCCATATCAGCTGATATAATTCGTCCTGTATTTAGTGTCACTGTTCCTGTATCCCCAGCCTGCATAACACTATTTTTTATCCCTGCAGCTGTTAGTGTTAAATTTTTATCTAAAATTATCTCATTTATATCACTTCTGATAAGAGTACTTTGAGTTGCTGTTGGAAGAAAATCAAAAGTATTTCCTAATTTTGTGCTGTCTAAAACTATGGCTGTGTTATTTGTTGCAGAAGTATTGCTGTTTCTCAAAAATCCTATATTTTGGCTTCCTCCTACCTGTATTTGCATACCTGAAGCATTAGAAATAGGATCTCCTGTTGACATTCCTTCAGCTATAGAAATACCAACATTCTGACTTCCTCTTACTTTTATTATTCCATTTGAACCATTGAAAGTAGTCATATCATAGTATTGATTTCCATAATACTTTTGCCTGTATCCATAACTTTGCTGCCCATCTATCTCTATATTTCCCAGATAAACATCTGAATTTGGTCCTCTTAAATTTGCAGTATTATGTACACGGTAATAACCAAAATCTATTCCTATACTTTTATATGCTCCTGCACTTATTTTTATAATCCCATCATTTCTAGTTTGAGGTCTTTTTCTAAAATAAGAATTCTGATTGTTATTAATATATTCTGTATCTATCATTATTCCTATCATATTGTATCCCTCATGGAGATCAATAGTTCCAGAGTTTTTCAATATAGATGTTGTATTTCCGTTGGTATTATTAGGAATATTGGTAGTCCCACTTGGTCCACCTGCTAATAATTGATGCTCAAATCCAAGTATTCCTCCATTGCTTCCTGAACTTACTCCATACAGTGTTAAAGTTCCTTTAAAATCAAATGTTTTGTCTGCTGAAGAAGACCTCCCTACTTCATACGGATTTAAACTGACAAACATAGGAAATCTTGTAGTAGCAGTTGATTTCATTGTATAATTTCCTGTCACATCCACATTATGATCTGATACATCACTTATAAAAGTATTGAATGCTGAAAATGTATAAGAAGAATTAGAAGGAAGATTTGAATTTCCTCCTGCAGTCATTGTTCCTATCCAGCTGACTGTAGTTTCATTTGCTGTAATTTCTATCCCAGATGATGAATAACTGATGAAGTTCATAGCTGCTATTCCTTGATTAACATTAAATTGAGTTGCTGTTCCTTGCCCAAATCCTGTTCCCTGAAATGTAATATTTATAGGAGTCAGTACTGTAACCTCTGGTGTAGTAGGCGTTGCTGGTTTTTCAGGTGCCATAATAATTACAGGTTCATATCCTTCAGGAGCAATTGGAGTTGCTACTATAATATTTTTCTCAGTTGGTGCAATTGGAGTTGTTATTGGTGATGGTGTTACTGCTATTGTATCAACTGCACTTGGTGTTACCACATTTACAGTTACCCCATTTGGTACTGTTGGAAGTGTGACAACAGGTTGATTTATTGTTAAAAAATTAAGCTGAAATCTCTCAATCTCATGTGGACGTTCTCCTATAGTAATTTTTGGAATTAAAGCATTTATCATAATATCAGGTCTAACATCAAAATAACTCAATCCTGCCAATTTTACTTTTGTACTAGGCTCGTGAGTTTCTTTATTAACATGTGATCCTACTACTACTCCATTTCCCTCCACAACTTTATCTTTTCCTAACCTATCATTTACTTCTTTTTCATAGTATTTATTTACTTCTCTTATTGTCTCTGCAAATTCTTTACTTGTTCTATCTTTTGACTTTCCATTTTTTAAATATTCAAAATTAAAAAAGAATTGATAATTTTTATCTTCTTTTTCTTTTATTTGTTCTTCATTTATCTGATAATTATTTTTAATATCTGTATTCTCTAAAGCGAAACTTATTACTCCAGTTATTAGAAAAGTTACGAATAAAGAAATTGAAAAACTAACTTTTCTTTTCAGAACATTTTTTAAATTTTTTTCAATTTCATTTTTTCTCATAAAAATCCTCCTTTTATCTATGTTTGGTATAAAGATATACTAAATTAAACTTCTATTCCTTTATTTTTAAAGGCTAAATTTATATTTTTAAAATTCATACAAAAATATAGTTTAATAAGAATATATCAATACATTGCTTTAAAGATTAATATATTAAAAATACTAAGAAGGTATGATATTTGTATTTCATTTGATACAAAATGTGATATTAAAATATAATTTTTAAAAATAATAAATAACTATATTAAGTAAAAGAAGGAAAATAAAAAAAGCTGAAAATTAATCCAGCCTTTTACTTTAAATTTTAAAAAAATACTTTTTTTAAATGAACAACCTCTTCTTTAATATTTCTATGTTTTAATTCTTTTAAGTCTATATCATAAAACTTGAAAATATATGCAAGTGAAATTCCTAACCCTAAAGCTGTTACTATTGTTCCTACTCCTAATTTCCCCCCTAGTATCCATCCTATTGAAAAAGCAAATACCTCTATACAATTTTTTACCATTCCTACAGAAATATTTGTCCGTTTTGTAAGTATCTGTAAAAAACCATCCCTTGGACCACATCCCATTCCCTGTACCATATTTAAAAATGTTCCATAAGCATAAAAGAATATTCCCACTATCAAAAGCAATATTCTATATATAATTGATTGCTCTACTGGAATGAAATCAAGATATAATATTAAATCCATAAAAATTCCTATACTCAAAAAATTTAATACAGTTCCCAACCCTATTGGCTGCCCTAAAAAAATATCTACTGCAACTATCATTATTCCTAGACCAATACTTGCCTGACCTATTGTTATTCCTATTGTTTTAGATATTCCTTGATGAAGAACATCCCATGGGGATAAGCCTAAATCTGATTTTAATATCAATATACATCCAAAAGCACACATAAACATTCCGCTTATCAGTTTTCCATATTTCATAATTTCTTTTTTTCTGCTGTTCATCTATCTTCCCCCAAATTAAAACCTTTAATTGTTATCATACTATATTTTTTTAATTATTTCTACAAATTTCTTCTGTTTGAGTTAAAAAATATAGAAATATAACATTTGTTTCATTTTTAATTACATTCAAAATGTATCTCATTAAACAATCAAATTATTCAAATTGATATATAATCTTCAAAACCTATATCAACATTAAAAGAATAAACTTTTTCTTTAGAATCTTGACCTAAATAAAAAATACACAAATGACTTGTGTATTTTCATTGAAACATATTTTAAATATATTATCAAAAATAAGAACTTCTTTAATATTCAGCTGCTAATATTTCATTATCATTGACAAAATATAAAAGAAAGCGGAAATACCAAGCAGTAAAATCAGTAAAAATATTCCTAAAGCTATTAACATTACTTTTTTAAGATTCTTATTTTTATTTATTATCCAAAATACAAAAGAAAATATAAAAACTATAAATGAAATTAACAAAAGTATAAAATAATCAAGAAATATATTAGATGCAAACATTTTTACTCCTTTATCAAAACTTTAATAATTAAATTATATCAAAGAATCAGCCATATCTAATCCCTTTATTTTTTATCTTAGTGTTTTATCGGACTTTATTTTTTCTTTCTAATTTATCTTTTAATTGCGAATTATTTAAAACCTCTCTCATTGATTTCAAATGTTCTTTACTTGCAGCTTCTAGCAAATACATTGTTGATCTAGTTTCTATGATTATCAAATTTCCTGTCCAAAAAGATTCATTAATTTTAATTTTTATAATTTTTTTTATATCAATAACATCACTTTTTCTTTTTCTAAAAAATAAAACTCCAAATCCCCAAGTCAATATCCACTTTAATGTTAATTTTTGTTCACAAATCAAGTTGTCATTCTCTAAAAATTTCAATTCTGATACGCAATGAATAATCTTTCTCTCCATAATCTCTCCCATTATTTTAATATTAGAACTAGATTATATCATGTTTTAAAAGCAAAACCTATATCTCCTTGTTTTAGTTCCTCACTTCTTCAGCTTTTTTTATATCTTCTTATCTAAATAATATATAAAAAAATATATTAAAAATTAAAACATTTGCCAACAAATAATGAAAAAATAATCTTTAATAGTATAATTATTAACTAATATTTATTTTTTTAGAAACATCTTGTTTTTTTATAGTATAGTATTTTTTATTAAAATGAGTTATCATAATTATATAAAACCTAAAAGGAGAAAATTTATGAAAAAATTTTTATTTGTATCAATTCTATCTTTTTTATTTTCATTTAGTTTTTCATTGAGTGAAGAAATAAAAAGAGAAGAAATACCTCAGGAAACCGCTCATATTGATTCTACACTTCCAGAAGAGGGTGAAACAAAATACAATATGCCATTTTCAGCATTATTTGAAAAAAAGGAGAATATTATTATAGTAAAGATAAAGTATGTTTAAGTTTAGGAGGTTTTTTTACATTAACCCTTGGTGATACTAATAAATTTATTGGTGATAATGTTCGTATCAATGGAAAAATATTGATGAAATAGCAAAAGGGACCTTTACAATAACTAAAATAAAAAATATTTATATAATGACAGAGGAATCTGGAAAATAAGAACTTCCTTCTAGAAATTTTTTTTAAGATATTATTAATAAAAAAATACTTGGGCTTTAACTAGGTTAAAGATTTATAGTTTAGAAGTTTTTAAATACATCTATAACATTACCTTTAGAGCATCGTTTTTCATATTGAATAGTAACTTTATTAGATTAAAATTTGTGATATAAACTGTCAATATGGAAAAAGAAGCTCCCAAGGGAAGGGAGCTTCTTTTCATTTCTTTTATTATTTTTTCTTTTATCATAATAGATTATCACTAATGCTATTACAATTCCTATTATTAAACCAATTATTGTACTTTCCTTACTTGCACCTGTTACCATATATTTTCTCCTTAAAAATTTCTTATTTATTTTCAATTTGATTATAACATCTTCTTAAATTTATTGTAATTATAATTCAATTTTATTTCTAACTCTTTCTTCTCTTCCAAGCCTTCTCTTTTCTTTCAATTTAATCATATGATATTTATTTCTTGTTGATATGTGCGTTATGAATGATATAATATAAAAAAAGGAAAGGAGAACATATGCTTTATCAAGGAAAAATATTTAATAACCGAAAATTTATAATAAAAAATCTATTATCATATGGATTCACTCAAAAAGAAAAGCAATATATTTACTCAAAAAATTTAATGAATGATACATTTAATTTAATCATAAATATCAAAGAAACAAATGAAATTGATATTAAGATTATAGATACAAAACTTAATGAAGAGTACACTCTAATTTATATCCAAAATATAAGTGGAGGATTTGTTGGAAAGATAAGAAAAGAATATGAAGAAATTCTTATAGACATTGCTGAGAAATGCACAAAAACTGAAATATTTAAAAGTGGCTATGCAAAAAAAATTGTAATATATATAGCAGAAAAATATAAAGACAGCCCAGAATATTTATGGCCTAAGACTCCTAATAATGCTGTTTTTCGTGATAAATCAAGTGAAAAATGGTATGCAGCTTTATTAGAAGTTGAAAAAAGAAAAGTTGGAATAGATGAAGATGGAGTAATTGAGATTATTGATTTAAAAGCAGCACCAGATAAAATACTTTCTATTGTGGATAATGTTAATTATCTCCCTGGTTATCATATGAATAAAAAGCACTGGTTCACTATTAAATTAGATGGCTCTATCCCAATTAAAACAATTTATTTATTGATAGATGAGAGCTTTAATCTTGTGAAGAAAAAAAGATGATATTTTAAGATAAAAAAGACAGAGATTTTACTTTCTCTGCCTTTCTATGCTGCTCTCCTAGAATTTATACCCCAATCCTGCTCCTACTATCCATTCACCTTTTGTTTTATTTTTTCCAGTTCCATTATGAGAATCTCTTTCCACCGCATAAATTCCTTTTACATCGAATAAGACTCCATTTTCAAGTTCAAGAGTATATTTTGCATTTAATCCTATACTGTGCTCATTCTTATGGGCAACTAAGATATCAAAGTCACTTCCACCTTTAAATCTTCCTGTGATATATTCCTCATCTGCTCCACTAAGCAATCTTGTATAGCTCACTCCTGCTGACAGTGTACTTTTTCCTTTTTCATGTGGTATCACTTTTTTAAGGTCTACTCCCACTTTAGCTGTTGTATAGTCAAATGATTTTGAATCTGTTTCTATAGCTAAGGCTTTGTTTCCTTCACCTGTTCCATCTTGATTTATGTAAGTATATGACAGTGTTCCATATGGTTCTAAGAATAAGTTATTTCCAATATTATGAAAATATCTTCCATTCAGGTAGATATCATATGTCATATCAGAATATTTCTCATCATAGCTGTGTCCACCTATTGTTCTTCTATCTGCGTCATACTCTGAGTATTGTATTCCTGCCCCTGCTTTCAGTGTAAGGTTTCCTCTGTAGTTCTCTGCAAATATTCCTATATATCCGCTATTTCCCTTTACTCTTGACATTGACAGTTCTGCTTCACTTCTGTTTCCTCCAACTGTTATTCCCAGTGATACATTTTCAGAATATCCATATTTACCCAGCGCATAAGCTCCACTAAGTTTCATATCCATATCTGTATCTGCTGTACCTGTATCAAATCCATGATAATTCTGTCCATAGTAAGTGTCTTTAGTTCCTCCATCTCCATGAGTAAGTCCACCCATTATCATCCATTTATTTAGGTCTGGTCTGAAATCATTCTCTGTAACTACATCTCTGAACATTCCCATTGATTTTCTTGACAGTTCACTTGAGAATGAATATGGAGTTTCTGTATAGACATTGCCTAAGTAGCTCATAAGATTTTTAAGCTGTTCCTCATTATTTCCATTGTTATAGTCATAATTTTCTCCAAGAAAAGTCATAGCCAATATATTTCTCAACGCATCAATATTTTTTTCATCTGTACTGCTGTATAGACTTTTATATATTTTATTAAGTGAATCATATCTGCTTATTCTTGGATTTACAATACCGCTTAAATCTGAACCTGCTCCTAAATGAATATAGTCTTTATGGATTTCTGCCCTGTCTATGATTGAATTTGCTTTCACTTTCATATTTTCAAGTTCTATATTTTCCATATCAACTATTATTTCTCTTCCTATTCCATTTGTTATGAAGTTTAAAATTCCAGCTTCTTCTGCTGAAGTTCCTTTTATTGTCATTCCATCAGTTCCTGAAAAAGCATGAGCTGCTGTTGGTATGGTACTTCTTGCTGTATCATCTTTTTTTAATTTAAGATTTAATACTCCTGTCTGATATACTGTTACTGTATCTGTTCCTGTAACTTTTACATCTTCAAAGAATGTTACATTGTTGTCTATATTCATATTTACAAATCCAGATATATCATGGAGAATATTTCTACTATCATCAGTTTTTCCATATAGATTAAGAGTATTATTTCCTGTTGATTCCATCTTTCCATTAACTACTGCATTTCCTTCTAAAGTAACAGCATTATTATCTCCAGATACTGTTATAGCATTACCATTGCTGTTTATAGTGGAATCCCCCTGAATAGTAAGAGTATTTCTATCTCCTGATATATTTACAGTACTCTCATCTAAAATTCCTCCATTTACTACTGTGTTATTAAGAGTAAATGTAGACATATCCTTGTCCATAACTATTGCTGTTTTATATGCATTAACTACACTGTTATTTAATTCATTTCCTATTCCTGTAACTTTAAGAGTATCTTCTATTCCATTTAAGACATATCTTTTTTCTGAAGAAATTTCTTCTTTTCGATTATTATCATCATTTGAATCATCATCTGATATAGTTCCATTTTCCAATACTAAACTTTTCATATTACTTATTTTAGAATCATCATCTACATCTGCGTTAGTATTTATAATAATATAACCATCTGCTTCATTTTTTTCTCCAAACATATTAACAGAACTATTATCTATATATCCACTTTCATTTGCCTTAAAAATAAGTCCATGATTACTGTATGATGATACTCCTGATACTGTTTCTCTTTTTTCACTTACTAAAAACCCATAGTTATTTATTTTCTCATTTCCTGTTAGATTTAAAGCACTGGTAGTTCCAAATATAACCCCTGAATTATTTATATTTGTTGCTAACTCTGGGTTATTACTCCATATACCATAACCAGTACCAGCTATACTTCCATTATTATTTATATCCTTTATTGATGAACTATTATCTAAATATATTCCAAAACCTACAGCAACATTATTACCAGTTATATTTCCACTATTATTTATATCTCCCTCTATTGTTGACTTTCTTAAATATATTCCATAACCAGCACTACCAGTACTAATTCCAGTTATACTTCCACTATTATTTATATTTCCCTCTGTTGAATTATTTAAATATATTCCATAACCAGAGCCAACACTACCAGTACCAGTTATACTTCCACTATTATTTATATTTCCCTTTATTGTTGAACTATTACTTAAATATATTCCAGAACCAGCACCACCAGTACCAACTATACTTCCACTATTATTTATAGCTCCCTTTATTGTTGAACTATTACTTAAATATATTCCATAAGCATAAGCACCAGTACCAGTTATACTTCCACTATTATTTATAGCTCCCTTTATTGTTGATCCACTTAAAAATATTCCCAAACTAATACCAATTCCACTACTAGTAGCACCAATTATACTTCCATTATTATTTATATATCCATCTATTGTTGAACTTTGTAAATATATTCCAGAACCAGCACTACTGGTACCAGTTATATTTCCATTATTTATTAAATTTAATTTTCCAAGATTTCCTTCTAATATTAATCCATAACCAAAACTATTTCCTGTTCCTGTTATTGAACTATTATTTATAAAATTCAAGCCACTTAGATTTCCACTTAATCTAAGTCCATAGCTTATATCTATTATACTATTTTCAATTTTATCTTTTCCATTATTTTCACTTGATGATAATATCATATTATTTACATAAGTTTTGGCACCTGTATTCCAAGTATTTTCACTATATGGATTTTCATTTTTCCAAATTCCATCTTCTCCATCAATATCAGTGGTTTTTTCTGTATTAAATTCTATTTTTCCATTATTATCTTTTATCCATAGATAATTATCTGCTCCCATTACTGCTGTGCATGACAATAGAAATCCTACTACTGCTCCTATTGTTATATTTAAACTTCTTTTTTTATTTCCTCTTTTTACTGTTTTCATAAGCTGATCTATCATATTTTCCTCCCCATTGATATTTAAGGCTTTTTATTTATTGTGATTTTTAGAAGATATAATATTCTTAAATTCTATAAAAATAGCAACTGTTCTCTTATATGGATAAAGGCGAATATTTATGAGAATAAAGAGCTCTATTTTTAAGATGTCAATTTTAAGATACTTTTTTACACACAAATATTATATCTTGACTTTTATAATCTTAAAGGTTATAATCGTTAATATCGGAAGTTGGGAGAGTTCGCCTTTATCCATATCTAAGAACTGCAACAATTTTAGTTGATTTTAAAGTACTCTTTATTTTCTAATCTTTGTATTATTTCAACAGAAGTTTTTATTAGGATTCTTTCTTCCATTCTTTTTATTTCATCAGTGAGTGCCTTTATATTTTCTATCCTGAATTTCTTTATAAAATAAAAAAACACCAGAACTTTTTCTGATGTTTTCCACAACTACTCTATCTCATTTTCATTATGTTTGTTGATTATCTCTTCTAATATTTTCATTTCATTTTTCAATTCTTCAAATGTTATATCTCTTCTTGATTTCTTTTTTAAGAGTTTCTTTATTATTTCCACTCCATTCAGCCATTCTATTTCATAATATTTGCTGTTATCACTGAATATCTGCTCCATACATTTCTTTAAACTTTTTTCATCTCTTAAATCTACTTTGATTAAATGTTTTCTGTTATTGGGAAATTTACAGGTTATATACCAGTTATATTCCTCTTCTCCCTCTTCAAATTTTATAAAGTATTTCCAATGGTCATCTGTGTAATCTATAAATTCCAGTACTATATAGTCTTCCAATTTAAAATACCTCCTAATTCTTTTAATAATTATATACTTCATAAAAACATTTTTGTCAATATTTATTGTTAATATTTTTATTTTTTAAATATTTATCTTTATATATTTTATTAACTATAATAAAAAACATGGTTATTCACCATGCTTTTTGAACTTTATTCTTCTATTATAGCAACAGCCCTCACCCAACCAGCACTGGCAGCTTTTATCTTAATTGGAAAACAGTAAAACTTAAATCCAGTTATTGGCAGTTTATCTAAATTAGTCAATTTTTCAAGATGACAATATGCTTTTTCTATTCCAGCTCTATGACCTTCCCATATGATATCCTTATTTCCTGTTTCATTAAACTCTTTTGCTATGAGAGGAAGTGGTCTGTCCCAGCTCCAGCCATCAGTTCCCACTACCTGTACTCCTTTTTCTGTAAGCCATAGAGTAGCTTCTTTACTCATACCACACCCAGCAGTAAGATATTCCTTTGTTCCCCATCTGTCAGCAGCTCCACTCATTACAAGAACAATATCTCCAGCTTTTAATTCATAATTTATTTTTTTAAAATACTCTTCCATATCAGAAGCAGTTACCTTATATCCATCGCCTTTAGTTCTGAAGTCCACTACTACCCCATCACCAATAAACCAGTCAAGAGGTATTTCATCTATTGTCCATGCTTTTTCTCCATTGTTCATAGTAGGGTAATAATGATATGGTGCGTCTATATGAGTTCCACTGTGTGTAGATATATTGATAAATTCGATAGCCCACCCATTTCCTTCAGATAAATCAGCAACAGTGGCGTTTCCAAAAAAACCTGCCATTTCAACAGCTGTATCTTTATGGTTGCAATACTTTATATGTGGTATTTGATTTGGTGGATCACATGGAAGTCCTGATTCTACTGCTACACTTAAATCTATTATTTTTCTCATTTTTCCTCCTGTATTAGAGGTCATACTCCTTGAGTTTTTTATAGAGCATAGTCCGTGAAACTCCAAGCAGTTCTGCAGCTTTAGTTCTATTATTTTCAGTTTTTTCTAAAGCTTCTATAATGACCTCTTTTTCAAAATCTTTTTTTATAGTTTTTATATCATAATTATCTGAGCATTTAGCTCTCTTTAATTTTTTTAAATATTTGCTGTCAAAATATTCCTGAAAGTCTTTCCACTGAAGTATTAAAGAATCAGACATATTCATTGCTCTTTCCACTACATTCTGTAATTCTCTTATATTTCCAGGCCAGTCATATTCCATAAGTTTTTCATTTACCTCATCACTGACTTTGACAATATGCATTCCCAGTTGAAAATTCAATCTATTAATAATATCTTTTACTATGAGAGAAATGTCCTCTTTTCTTTCTCTCAATGGGGGAATCTTTATTTTTATAACATTGAGTCTATAAAAAAGATCACTTCTGAATTTCCCTTCTTTAATCATTTTTTCAAGAGAAGTATTTGTAGCTGCAATTATTCTTACATCTATTGGAATACTTTTTTCGCTTCCTACCCTCTCTATCTCCCTTTCTTGTAAAACTCTTAATATTTTTGGCTGCAGTATATTAGACAGTTGATTTATTTCATCAAGAAAAATACTCCCTTTATCTGCCATTTGAAATTTACCTGTTTTTCCACCTTTTTTGGCTCCTGTAAAAGCACCATATTCATATCCAAAAAGTTCTGATTCTATAAGTTCTTCAGGAATAGCAGCACAATTTATTTTAATAAAAGGATTAGATGTACGTTTGCTCAAATCATGTATTGAATGAGCCACCAGTTCTTTTCCACATCCTGTTTCCCCTTCAATGAGTACAGATGAATTTGAACCTGCTGTCTTTACTATTTTGGCTTTCATTTTTCTGATAGCTTCACTTTCACCTACAATATTATCTATTGAGTACTTGGCTCCCCTTATCTCTCTAAGTTCCTGCTTATAATACTCAATATTGGAAATCATATCATTTAGAGTATCTGTAAAGTTTATGGCCTGTTCCATTTGATTAAATAATACATGAACCAGTACTCCAATTATCTTATCATTATCAAAAAGAGGAATATATGTACAAAATCCCTGTTTAATGATGCTATTCTCAAAGATAAATGGCTGTCCTACTAAAGTTTTGCCTATTTTTAATACTTCATCTACCAAGGTAGTAGGGAAGACATCTCTTACATACATTCCCTTTATCTGCTCAAGTTCATAACCCATATAAGCAGACCAGCTTTTATTTACATAAATATATCTTCCTTTTTCATCAGTAATAGCCACTCCATTCAATTGATCAATAGCAGTTTTAAATATATTTTTCTTCATTGTCCCTCCAGATATTTTATACTTTTTTTAGTATAACTTATATTGGTGGTAAATTCATAAGTTTTTTATGAAGTATTATGAATATTTTTGAATTATATCTTTTCCCCTCTCTGTAATTACAAGCTGCCTTTTGTATAGTCCTTTTTCTATGAGATATCCTCTTCTTACAAGATGAGATACAATACTTGATACTTGTAAGGATGCATACTTCTGTTCTTTTACTATGTTTGCAACTGCTTTTGGAGAATCAAATACAGCTTTCAGAAAATTCAAATACTTGCTGTTTAAATAATTTTTTTCTAATTCTTCTTCTTTACTGCTTAGTCTCGGCAAAATTGTATATGCTCTATCAGCCAGTTCAAAAGTATAGAAGCTGCTTCCAGTTTTTCCTGCTCTTTTTATATATCCCCCTCTGTCTAATTTTTCTATAGACTCTGTTGATACTTTTGAATCCACTTTCAAACCATCAGTAATATCTGACATATACTGATGTCCAAATCTTATCAGTGAAAGCACCTGAATATCAAATTCATTAAGTTCCACTTTTTCTCTATTTGTATCATTAGGCTCAAGCTCCCAGTTATCTTTACCATAGTATTTAGATGATGATGGAGAAAGAAGAGTAAAAATAACTCCAGCTACAGCTGTCACTACAAATCCCAATATAGCCAGATAAATAAATTTACCCACTACAAATATCTTAGTCAGTTCCAAAATTGTAAAAACAACCATTGTAAGCATACCACAGATAACTCCCCAGAATGCTCCTGTTGAATTAAATTTAGGCCAAAGGAAACCTAGACATAATAATATAGCAGGAGGCACCAGCCAGCAGTTAGAAAATGCAAATAGATATGCAGGTCCACCTGGAAAATAACATAATACCCATGTAAACATCAATACAAGAAACATAATTATTTTACTTGCTTTCAATGATTTAGCTGCGTCAGCTTTTGGATTTATTGTTCTTAGATAGATGTCTCTAGTAGCAGTAGAAGTTGCACCCATTGCTGAAGTAGAAGATGTAGAAATTGAAGCAGCTACACACCCTATAACTATAAAAGCTGATATCAGAGGAGCAAACATTTTAGCAGCTACTCCATAGGCAGCTGTTGGCATTATACTTCCCCCTGTTAAAGTGAATACCTCTGGTACAGCAGCACCAGTATAGGCTCCTATCATTACCAGCGGAATCATAAATATAAACATCAATATCAGTCCTGCACAAACAAAAGAATTCTTAGCAATTTTTTCATTTCTTGAAGCAGCAAGTTTTCCCCAGTAGTAATTATTTCCCCATACAAGAGCTGAACTGAAACAAAGAACAAAGTTTAAAACACTCGGATATTTTAAAGACATTCCTGGTAAAGTTCCTCCTGTTATTCCATTGTTCATAAAGTTTCCTGTAAGCCATTTATCTGCTATAAAATCTATTCCTCCATATTTCTTTACTAATAATATAAGAAGTACTGGAATAGCAATAGTACCAATTATTACCTGAATAAAATCTGTAATGGTAGAAGCCCAAAGTCCGCTCAATGTAGCAAATATTATTACTATAAGAAAAGCTCCTCCCATTACAAAGTAAGTAGGCCACCCCACATAACCAGAAACTATAGAAGAAAGAGAAACTATGTTATTAGCAAGGATCCCACACATTCCTATAATAGTTCCATAAGCAACTACATTTCTAACTTTGCTGTTATATCTCATTTCAAAATATTCAGGAAGTGTCTGTGCTCCACATCTTCTCACAAAATTAGCAAAAAGCAAGCCATACAATACCAATCCGAATATAGAATATATAATTCCCCAAGCTAAAGCTCCCTTTACTCCATAAAGAATAGCAAATCCACACTCAAGTGATACAGTAGTACCTGCAAAACCAATAGCTGCTACCCCCATAGTGTTGATAGGAAAACTGAGTTCACGTCCTGCCAGTATGAAATCAGAAGCATCAGATACCCATTTTTTACTGTATATTCCCGCTCCTATCATAAGAAAAGCAAAAATTATGCAGTAAATACTAAAGATTAATTGCACACTCATAAACAACTCCTTTTTTATTTTTTATTTACTCCAAGTATAATTCTTGCTTCTTCTGGTGTTGCTACCTCATAAGAAGCCTCTCTAATGATGTTGGCAGCTCTCTGTACCAATTGTGCATTAGATTCTGCCAGTTCTCCTGCTCTATAATACACATTATCTTCCATTCCCACTCTTACATGTCCTCCCATAGCTATAGCAGTTAACATAATTGGAATATGTCCTTTTCCTATTCCAAGAGCTGACCATGTAGAATTTTCTGGAATCAATCCTTTAAGATAGACAAGATTTTCTACTGTGGCAGAAGTTCCTCCAGCTGCTCCTAAAACAAATTGATAATGAAGTGGAGCTTTAAGAACTCCATTTTTTAAATAATAAAGAGAATTATATACCATTCCAGCATCAAATATTTCTATCTCTGGTTTTACTCCATATTCCTGCATGAAATTTCCAAGTTTCTCCAAAAATTTAGGGTGATTAATGAAAAGACTTCTATGCATCCAGTTCATAGAACCACAGTCATATGAGGCCAATTCAGGTTTGATAACTTTTAAATGTGCCATTCTTGTTTCATCAGTAGCATTCAAATCCCCAGATGTAGTACAATTAATTACAATATTACATTTTTCCCTTATAAGTTTTATAGTTTCCACAAATTTTTCTGTATTCATGGTACCATTACCTTCCTCATCCCTTACATGAATATGACATATTGCTGCCCCTGCTTTCCAGCATTCATATACATCAGCAGCTATTTCAGCAGGTGTGATGGGAATATTTGGATTATCTTTTTTAGTAGTCCATGCTCCTGTAGTAGCTACAGTGATTATCCTTTTGTTTTTCATACAATTCCTCCTAAACTTAAAGTATATGTTATAACTATAAGCAAATAATATGCCATTTGTGCTGAATATATATTTAAAGAGGCTTTATAAAAAATAGAAGGATAATCCTATCAAAAAAATATGTTAACAAAAATTTACACTTTTATAAAAAGAGATATTATATAAAGTTTTTAGAGACTAGTGTAAATAAAAATTTACGTAAATAAAAATTTACAGCAATATAAGAATTACTGAAAATTTAAAATAGTTTATACTAAAAAATATTTTAAATTCTATAAATTTTTTCAATTTTTTGATGATATTTTCTTGTATTAAAGCTAAAATTTTTCAGTTTAAATATTTTAATATACTGAATTCCAGTAATATGATATGAATCTCTCTCTGACAAGATATTTTAATATATATTTTGTAATATTTTCTGATTAAGGGTATAATATAAAAGTACTTTAAGTCATCATAAAAAATAACTTTTTAGAAGAAAAGATATATTCAGGAGGTATCATTGTGAAAAAAACTAAAATAATATGTACCATTGGACCAAGTTCTGAAACAAAAGAAACTCTGAAAGAACTTCTTAAATCAGGAATGAATATGATGAGATTGAATTTCTCTCACGGAAACTATGAAGAACATAAAGAAAAAATTGATAATTTCAGAGCAGCCCAGATTGAAACTGGTATTAAAGGTGCTCTTATGCTTGATATCAAAGGACCTAAAATAAGAACTACTAAACTTAAAGATGGAAAAAATGTAAATATAGTATCAGGTCAGGAATTTATAATCACTACTGATAAATCTGTAATTGGTGATGAGAAAATGGTTGCTGTCACTTATGAAGATATTATACAGGATGTTAAAGTAGGAGAAAAACTTCTTATAGATGATGGACTTTTACAGTTCAGCATAAAAGAAATCATAGGAAATAAAATAATCTGCATAGCTTTAAACAATGGAGAACTTGGAGAAAATAAGGGGGTTAATCTTCCGAAGGCTAAAGTCAGTCTTCCTGCTATATCTGAAAAAGATAAAAATGATCTTATTTTCGGTTGTCAGCAAGGTGTTGACTATGTAGCTGCCTCATTTATCAGAAAAGCTGATGATGTAAAAGATGTAAGAAAAGTATTAGATGAAAATAATGGAAAAAATATTCTTATAATATCTAAAATAGAAACTCAAGAGGGAATAGATAATTTTGATGAAATATTAAAAGTTTCTGATGGTATCATGGTAGCAAGAGGTGATCTTGGAGTAGAAATACCTATTGAAGATGTTCCTATTGCTCAAAAAATGATGATAGAAAAATGTAATATCGCTGGAAAAGTGGTTATTACTGCCACTCAAATGCTTGATTCTATGATTAAAAATCCAAGACCTACAAGAGCTGAAGTAAATGATGTTGCCAATGCAATTCTTGATGGAACTGACTGTATAATGCTTTCTGGAGAATCTGCTAATGGTAAGTATCCAGTGGAAGCAGTAAGAGTTATGACCAGAATATCTGAAAAAATTGACCCTCTTGTTTCTAAGAAAAATTATTTTACAGAGGATATGACAATCACTACTGCTGTCACTAGAGGTACTGCAGAAATAAGCGAATCTCTTGATACAAAGGTTATAGTTGTTGCAACTCAATCAGGAAGAGCAGCTAGAGATATGAGAAGATATTTTCCTAAAGCTGAAATCGTAGCAATTACTAATAACGAAAAAACTGCCAACCAGCTTCTCATTGTAAGAGGAATTACTCCTTTTATTGATGGAGAATCTGAAAGTCTTGATTCTTTCTTCCAATTGGCAGAGAAAGTTTCAGTAGATTTAAAACTTGCTAAAAAAGATGATATTATAATAGCAAACTGTGGAGAGTCTATATTTAAAGTTGGAACTACCAACTCTATAAAATTAATAAAAATAAGCTGAAAAATTTAATAGTATATAATAAAATCTGGATATAAAAATCCAGATTTTATTTATAAATATCTATATTCTATACAATAATCACTATCTCTTTTTATCTTGCTTTAGATACAGCTCTATATTTCCCTTAATCATAATCTAAAAAAATTATTTTCCTTTCATTTACATTTTTTAATGCTTTCAAAATTCTCTGGTATTTCAATAAAAACTTTCTACAAATCTTATCTTTATATTTTTTTATTAATCATTTTCATTTGAATTTTAGAAGAAGTATTTTATTTCTCCATTTCTCTTTTTTTATTTTTTTATAACCATTTCTAATTTTTTTCCATCATACACATAATCTTTAAAATCTATTTTAAAAAACAGTGCATATATCACAGGAATTATTCCCAAAGCCAGTACTGTATCAGTTGCCAGTCCAAATATCAATACTACTGCTAATGGTTGAAATAATGGACCTCCAAAGAAGTACAATGGCATAAGTCCCATAAGTGTAGTAGCAACTGTTAAAAATATTGGTCTTAATCTTGACTGACATCCAAATACTACTGCATCTTGATCATCTCTGCCCATATCATCTTTTTCAATAGTCATTTTATCTACAAGAATGATAGCATGATTCAGAACTACCCCTGCCAGTGAAATTATTCCTATAATAGCCATAAATCCAAGCTGAGTATTTGTACACAAGAGTCCTATAGCTATTCCTGGTATAGACAGAGGAATTACCAGCATTATTGACAATCCTTTCTTTATGGAATTAAACTGTCCTATTACCAGTAAAAACATAACCAGTAATGCTGTTGGTACAGCCTGAAACAGTGCTCCTTCATTTTCAGAAGAAGTTTTCATTATACCTGCTGGGTAGTATTTTATTTCTGGTCCCCACTCTTTTAATTTCTCAGTGAGCCATGGTATTATTTCATTATTTACTTCTGGAGGAGTATATCCATCCTGTATTCCTGCATCTACTTCTATTCCATATGACATATCCCTTGTATAGACAAAATCAGAAACATATTCTATTTTTATATCTGCTATCTGATTAAGTGGAACTGACACTCCTGAGGGAGTCATAAACTGTATAGTTTCTATATTAGTAATATCATCTTTATATGATCTGCTTCCTTTAAGCATTATAGGAATGATTGTGCTTTTTGGAGGAGCTTCAAAATTTCTGTATATAGTGGCATTTGTTCCTTCTAATATAAATTGAAGGGTTTTTCCTACCACACTATTTGATAGCCCTGCTTTTTTAGCCTTTTCCTGATTTATATTTATTGTTATTCTGGGAACATCATTTCCCCAGTTATTGCTTACAGCTCTTATTCCTTTTACTGTTTTTATCTTTTCCTCAAATTCTTTTGATACTTTTTTCAAAAGTTCTATGTTATCTGAAACAAATACATATCCCAAATCTTTTTCTAAAGATACTCCGCTTCCCATACCTTTAGTAGTTATATCTATTCCTGGATATTTGCTTTGCATATATAGATTTATTTCAGAGCTTAATTTCTTTATTATTCTATAATCTGTGACATTATACATTACATAAGCATATTCAGGAAGTCTTGTTTCAGGCTGATAACTTGTAGAATATTTAGGAGCTCCTCCTCCTATAAATATTCCCCAACTCAATATTCCCTGTTTTTTATACTTCTTATCTGTTCCTCCAGTAGTTATATAATTCCATAATGAAGGTGAAAGAGGTTCCTGCTCTCCAGTACTGTAATTTTTCTTTATAAATTCATTCAAATCATTTGCCACTTCTGCTGTATGATTGATATCTGTTCCTTTTGGCATTCTTATATATGTAGACATTACAGGGTCTGTTGAATCAGGCATAAAATTTTTAGGAACTGCTCCTAAAAGTATAAGCCCCAGACAAAATGCTCCTATTATCACACCTATTGATAATTTTTTCTTTTTTAAAAGTGTAATTAGGATTTTCCTGTAGATAAGATAAGGTCTTGAATCCATATTCTGCCTGCTTCCAGACTTCACTTTCAGAAAATCAAAACACAGGAGCGGAATAAGTGTCTGATTGATAAGCCATGATCCCAACAGTGCAAGAAGTACAACAATTGTAAGAGGTCCTACATATTCTCCCATATTTTCTTTATTTAATATAATAGGAGAAAATGCCACTATTGTAGTAAGAGAACTTACAAGAAGAGGTACAGCTAAGGTTTTACCTGATTCCAGACAAGCTTCCATTCTGCTTTTTCCATCCTGCATCAGTACCATTATATTTTCTGACATTACCACTGCATTATCTACCAGCATTCCCAGAGCTATTATCAATCCTGCCAGAGTTATCTGATTTATTCCATAACCAAGATAATAAAGTCCTATTATTGTAAATGCTATAGATGTTGGTGTCAGAGCTGCTACTATCAAACCAGAACGAAGCCCCAGACATAAAAGCATTACAATTACTATTGTTGCTATTGCCTGTGCTAGATTAGCTATAAAAGATGTCACTTTATCCTGCACTAAATCTGGCTGATAATAAATCTGTCCAACATCTATTCCAATAGGAAGTTTACTTTTAAATTCTTTCAGAACTTTTTTTATTCCTTTACTCATCACCAGAACATCTTCCTTATCTCCAAGTGATACTCCCAATGTTATAGCTTTATCTCCATTATATGAAATCATATAATCTGAAGGGTCTTGATATGTTTTTTCCACTGCTGCTATCTCTTTTAGATAAATAGCATTTTTTCCATTTGAATCTGTTATTATAGTATTTTCTATATCTTTTATATTTCTAAAATTTCCTGTTGGAGATATTTTTATTCTATAATCATCAGATACTACATCTCCTCCATTTTCTATTACATTGACATTTTGAAGAGTATCTATTATATTACTCATTGATATTTTTGACTGTGAAAGTCTTTCATTATCCACTTTTACATAGATGACTTCATTTTGTACCCCGCTTATATCTATTCTTCCTATTTGAGGTACTGAAAATAATAATTTTGCCTTTAAATTTTCAGCAGTCTTATATAATTCTTCATATGAATAACTATCTCCACTTATTGTCAGCAAAGTACCATATATATCCCCAAAGTATGTATTTATTATTGGTGTCTGTACTCCTTCTGGAAGAGCAGGGACAACAAAAGTATTTATCCTATTTCTCAGTTCCTGCCATATTGGAACTAAATCTCTGTTTCCACTTTTGATATTTACATAAACATTTGACTGTCCAGGTATATTTTTTGAATCTACATAATCCAATGTTTCTATATTCTGTATCTGATCTGCTATCTTTTTACTCACCAAATCAGCCATCTGTTTGGAAGTTGCCCCTGGCCAGTTAGTTGTTATAAGAGCTACTTTTACTGTAAATCCCGGATCCTCTGATTTTTCCGATTTAACATAAGACATATATCCAACAAATAGAAGGATTATAAATATCAGATAAGTAGTTACTCTGTTTTTTAAAGCAACATCTGTAAGTTTCATCTAATTTTTCACTCCTTCCAACAGAGAAACTTCCTGACCATTCTGAATTTGTGAAACCCCTTTTATAATAATATATTCTCCAGATTGTATTCCATCAAGTATCTTCATTCCATTTTGATTTATCTCTCCAGTTTTTACCAACCTTTTAGCAGCGTGTCCTATTTCACCATTAATATCAGTTATTATATAGACATATGGTCTGTTATCTGTATCTTTCAATATTGCTTCAAATGGGACTGTTATATTTTCTTTCTCTTTTGATTCTAATAGTACATTAGCTGTCATTCCTACCCTTACATTCTCAGTAACATCTTCCAGCTTTGCTTTTACAGGATAAGTATTTCCAAATTCATTTGATATAGTTCCTATATTAGTTATTTTCCCAGTAATAAGAGCTTCTGGAATAAAATCTATAGTTACCAGTACCTTTTCTCCTTCTTTCAAAGTAGGTATTGCTGATTCAGAAACATTAAATTCAACTGTCTTATCACCAGAAGTATTCAATATAAATACTGGTGTTTGAGGGTCAACTGATTGATTGACTTCACTTTTCACCTCTCCAATAGTTCCCTTTGCTGGCGCTTTAAGTTCTGTATATCCCAGTTGAATTTTTGCCAGATCAACACTGTTTTTTAAAGCATTAATTGTTGCTGCTGCTGACTTGTATGAAGCTATTGCATTATCATAACTAGCTTTTGATATACTATTTTCAAGATATAAAGCCTGTGCTCTTTCATAACTTGATCTTGCTTCTGTATATCCTGCCTTTCCTTTTTCCAGTTCTGCAAGAGCTTTCTGATAATTTACTCTATATTCTGTTGGGTCAAGCACTGCTAATATATCACCTTTTTTAACATGGTCTCCCAGCTGTGCCATTCTCTTTTCAATAGTCCCTGATACTCTGAAACTAAGATTAGATAATGCTTGAGATTTTATTACTCCTACATAATTTTTAGGGATATTTTCATCTGTTTTCTTTGCAATTTTATACACAACAGGCCTTACAGCCATGTCATATTTATATTCCTGTTCCTTTTTTCCACAGGCACTTATTATTAATACTAAAACCAATATCATTAATATATGTTTTTTCATTATTTATACTCCTTTAAAATACTTGTCACTTGATTTCTCAATTGTTCTTTTTCATCTTGGCTCATTGTCAGAGATGATTTTCCATATAGATTTTCTAATTTCAATATAGAATTTAAAAGACTGTAATTTTTTATTGTATTTTCTAAATGTTGAGATAATGCATTATTTTGAGCATCTAAAAAATCTGTGATATCTATACTTCCATTTGAGTAAAGATTTTTTACTATTTTCATATTTTTAGCTGCAGCTTCTGCAGCTTGTTTAGAGGTATAAGTTTGAATATAGTTAGTTAAAAATTCATTAAAAGCCTGTGATACAGCTTGTGATAATTGAGATTCTGTTATTTTTTTAGTATAATTTAATGAATCTATTTCACTTTGAAGCGATTTTCTTTTATAATGTATTTCTCCACCTGATATAAGAGGAAGTGTTATTTTTACTCCAGCCTGCCAATATTCATTTTCTCCATTAGGAGGATAATTTTTATTTTCTCCCCATGGTTCTATCATATTATCCTTATTATATTGAGCAAAAGCCTCTATTTTAGGTATTATTCTTTCTCTTCCTGCAGCAGAATATTCTCTTTTTTTACCTTTTATCTCATTATCTATAATATTTAGATTATTTGAATTTTTTAATGCTCCTTCTAGTAAAAACTCTTCAACTGCTTCATTTTTTTTACTATTTACAAAAAAACTACTGAAGTTTCTATTAAATACAAAGTATCTTGATATATTTTCTAGTTCTTCATAACTGTATTGTTGATTCTTTGGTAGGTCAAGATATGTATTTAATTGTATAGTTGATTGTTTTATTTGATTTTTTACAGAAACTGTATTTGAATATGCTTCTGAAATACTTGATTCCAGTCTATATATATCCTGTACTCCTCCCGACCCTACTTTATAATTAATGTTTGCTATTTTCAAGCTTTCTTTAAGGACTTCATAGTTGCTTTCCTGTATTTTCAACTGTGCATTTAATTGGAGAATATTTAAATAAGTAGATGATATATAATAAATAATATCAAGTTTTTGCTGCTCTAAATCTGATCTTCTACTTTCCATAGCTAATTTTGAAAGATATACATTAGTATTCAGCTGTTCGCTATAAATCACTTGAGATAGCTGCAAATATGATTTTGCTGAGTTTTGTTGAGCTCTGTTAAATACAACATCGTTACTCTTTTTATCTAGGAATGTTCCATCTATATTTGCTGATAACTGAGGTAATCTATATGAATTACTTACATTTACATCATACTTGCTTGTAGTTAAATCCTGATTCTTCTTCAGAATTTCAAGATTGTTTTTCAGTCCTATTTCTACAGCAGTTTTTAAATCTAATTTTTTTAATTCTGTTTTTTTCTTGTTTATAACTGAAACTTCCTGTATTACACTTAGAGGAAGATTGCAGCCTATTTGAATTCCAATCTCCTCATTGTAAAATAATTCTCCCTCTGGAGAGGTTATTTTTTCTATCTTGTTTATCCCTTGCCCTGTTTTAAAGTAAATATAATTAAGTACAGAAGCTTTTATTCTCTTTCCTAATTCTTCATCCATGTCATATCCCATAAAGGCATACTTATCTAAAGATTTTTCACAGTCTGCAAGAAGTGTAGGTATATTCTCTCTTTCAGATTCCTCTAAAAATTCTTTAGTTGCTTTCTGAATATTTATTTTGACAGAATCATTTTGATATTTTTCTTCAAGTTTTTTTATATCATTATCAGATAAATTAGATACTGCTATATTTATTTTAGAAACCTCTGGTATCTGTTTTATTATCTCTATTCCCTTATTCAAATTCAATTCTCCATAAATATAGCTTACATTTTTAGGTACAGTTTTCTGACTTTTTTCAAAATTTAATGGAAAAAAATACAGTTTATTTCTATTTAAGTCTTTATAATTTCCCACTTTTGAACTGCTGAAAACAAAGATAGAATCTAGTTCTTTACTTTTACCCATTTCTTTCAGCATATGGTCTAAATTATTTTCATCAAGGTAGTCTATTTTGACTATTTTAGGAATGTATCCTGTCTTTGAAAAATCTTTATCTAGCTCTCTTTGTAATATTTCTTTTGTGTTTTTAGAAAAATTTGAATTATTATCAAATATAACACCTATATTCAAATCTTTTGAAAAAATACAAAAACTCCAAAATATGAGTCCAGATAAGATCAAAATCTTTCTTCTCATAAAAATTTTTACCTCCATTATTAAAATTTTATTTTAATCTCAAAACCACATATCAATCCCTTACCTTCTTTTTCTTTTTTCATATTGTTTATAACTTAATTTTATTGTGAATAAACAGGTATTGATATTTAGGTCATTGGAAATAAAAAAAACTTTCCTTTTTTATTTTTCAAGATTTTTTTATAATATAACCTTTCAACTTTTTATGCCACTTTTTTAATAAATAGTTTTTTATACAAAAAAAGAAGCTATTTTCATAATAGCCTCTTTTTTTCTAAACTATATTTTTCTTGAAAAACAAGATTATATTCTTTAAAAGAAATGTATTTCTATAAATCATTCTATCTTATCATTTTAAATTATAACATCAATAAATGCTATTTTTCATAAAACAAACATCAAACTAACAACTTGGATAAATAATACTATATTTAATAAGGTATTTCAAGCTTTTTATTTAAGTCGTTTTTTTCTGTAATCTGTTTCTTTCTTTAAACTAAAAAATTTTGCTTAAAAATTTTTGTTTGTCATTTTATATTTTTAATAAAATCAATGTTGCTTTTTATATTTTTCATTATAACAAGTAAATCAACTAAATATCCAATAGAAAATTTATATTTTTCCAACATACTTTTTTCTCAATTTTCTGTCATTCTCTTTTTTATTCTGTGTTATTTCAATTTTTAATTCAGAATTTAAATTGATTCCTTTTAGAGAATATTCCAAATAAACCTCCTGTATGGATGAATAATACATTTTCACCTTTTTTTAAAGTTCCTTTTTCTATTTCATTCATCATTCCATACATAGCTTTTCCAGTATACACTGGATCAAATATTACTCCTTCTTTTCTAGCAGTGTCCTGAATAAATTCTAGTTCTTCAGGTCTGCTTTGTGCATATCCTATTCCTACATATCCATCTATTATATCCATGTCTTCTACTTTCACAATGATACTTTTATCTAAATATTTTTGTGCTTCTTCTATTATTTCTTCTGATCTTTTTTTGAAAAATTCTGCATCATCACAAACATTAAATCCTGTAACTATTTTCTCTCCATTAAAAAATTCAACATTTCCCATGCACAAACCTGCAAAAGTTCCCCCTGAACCAATGGCTGCAACTATTCTGTCAAATTTTATTCCAAGTTCTTTTTCTTGCTCCCTAATTTCTTTCATAGTTGTATAATATCCAAGACTTCCTATTCCATTAGATGCTCCTTCTGGAATGATATATGCTTTATGACCTTCAGCATCAGATTCTGCCTTAATTTTCTGCATAATTTCTGCTCTTCTTTCTCTATAATCTTCACTTGATATAATTCTTATATCTGCTCCAATTACTTTATCCAGAAAATAGTTTCCTTCCAGCTCTGGTGTTTCATCTGATCTCAATACAAGTATCGCCCTCATACCAAGTTTTATTCCAGCTGCTGCAGTTGCTCTTGCATGATTAGATTGTATCCCTCCACAAGTAATTAAAGTATCACAACCATTTTCTATTGCTTCATATATAGAATATTCTAGTTTTCTTATTTTATTTCCCGATATTTCTGAACCTGTTTGATCATCTCTTTTTATATAAATATTTACTCCTGATTCTTTTGAAATTTTTTCTAATTTTTCTATTTTAGTTGGGAAATTAGCTAAATTTAATTTTTCTTGCATTTTTATTCTCCTTATTTTTTCAATATAGTATTCAAATCCATAGTTTCTGTTCCATCTTAATTTATAAAATATGGTATTTCTATTCTTCCTTTTGCTTTTGCTGGAATATACAAAGAGCTTTTTTATCTCAGTTCAAAATATTCTTTTAAACTGTCAAGACTAACTGAAATATCATGAAATTCAAATTTCATATCTTTTTCTTTTAATTTTTCCACTGCACCCATAGTATCTGAACATAAATTACTTCCTATTACACTGATAACAATTAACCTCCTGATTTTATTTTTTACTGCTAATTATAAAAGTAATTTTTATATCATAACATATTATTAATATTTTATCTTATATTTTCTAAAATTGCTTCTTTATTTTTTATTTACACACTAAAAAATGAATAGGTTAAAATGCATTATACAACTAACCTATTCATATATTTTAAAATTATAAATGTCTTAAATTGAAGAATTTTTTATAATTTTATTTATTTTAATTTTATACTCTTAACATTATTTCTTTTCATATACTATTTTTCCACCAACCATAGTTAATAATGGTTTTATATCTTTTATTTCAAGTGAATCCACAGTAAATATATCTTTATCTAATATAACCATATCTGCATAAAATCCCTCTTTTATCCTTCCTTTTTTATTCTCCATAAATTGTGCATAAGCACTTCCTTCTGTATAAGCATCAACTGCTGTATATATATCTACACATTCTTCTGGATAGAATCCTTCTTCTGGATTGCCTTTCAGATCTTTACGAGTTACTGCACAATATATGTTAGGAAAAGGATTACATCCTTCCACAGGACAGTCTGTTCCATATGAAATTTTTCCTCCTAATTTATCTAAAGTATTAAAGGCATATGATGTAGAAGCAAGCTCTTTTCCACATCTCGATTCTACAATATGCATATCATAATCTAAAAATATAGGTTGATACATTACTAAAATATTGTTTTTAGCTATATTTTCAAGCATTGTCTTATTAGTTATCTGACAATGAATCAAAGCATGACGTAAAGGATTTTTTCCATCTTTTATAAGTTTTTCATATGTTCTCATAACACTATTTGTTGCAGCATCACCTATTACATGTGTAGCTATCTGTATTCCATTTTCATCAGCTGTTCTACAGAGATCTTCTATATATTTTTCATCAAATCTTTCTTCACCACGATTTCCAGGATCATCTACATAATCATTTTCAAGCATTGCTGTTCTGGCTCCTAGACTTCCATCTTTAAATAATTTCAATGGACCTAATGTGACCCATGAATCTTCTGGGTAATTTCCTTTTGCGAGCTCCCCATTCTCCGCATAATTTCTTAATTCCTCTGGTGATTGAAAAGTTATTTGATGATGATAACGAAGCAGTCCCTTTCCTTCCTCATAGATTTTACAGAACATTTTAAAATATCTATCTTTATCTCCTAAAACTACTGCTCCTACATCATTACTTTGTACACTTGTCACTCCAAAAGAAACAGCATGCTTCATTGCTTCTACTGCCATTCTTGCTCTATCTTCCAGAGAAAATTCTGGAATAACTTTTCTCAGCTGACGGCAGGCATTTTCAGTAAATACTCCATTTGGATATCCATCTTCCCCTATCTCAAATGTTCCCCCTTCAAATTGTTCAGAATTTCCATCTATTCCCAACATTTCTATAGCTTTAGTATTTGAAACCATCAAATGTCCACATACTCTTCTCAAAATAATTGGAATCTCTGTAGATATTTTATCAGCATCATGTCTGTTAGGTATTCCCTTATCTCCTTCAAATAAATCCTGATTCCATCCAATTGCAAAAACTCCATTCTTTGATAATTCAGGATTCTCCTTTATAAATTTTCTGCATCTTACTATTATTTCATCTACAGATTTACTATTTGTAAGTTTAACTGTTTGAAGAGATTCCCCCAATACTAATAAATGCATATGAGAGTCATTTAATCCTGGGATTATTGTCTTTCCATGACAGTCTATTTTTTTGCAATCACTATCTGCCACTTTTAAAAGTTTTTCACTTGTTCCAACTTTTGATATTAATCCTTTTTTTACTAAAACTGCTTCAGCAAATTCTCCCCTTTCTAAATATACCTTTGCATTATAAAATAATATTTCCATTTCTACCTCCCTATATTGTAAAATATATGTGTTATTCTTCTGTATCTATTTTTTTTCTTTTAATTTTCCTGTCAAAATACATATATAATGCTACTGCAAATATTTGAACTGCACAGCTTAAAATAGAGTTTACTGGGTCTTTAGCAAGATTATTCAATATCAGTCCTAAGAATACCAAAGATGTTATAATAACTGTTACAGGGTAAGCTATTACCTTATATGGACGCTCCATATTTGGATATTTTCTACGAAATACAACAACTGATAATATTGTCAGAAGTTTAAAAATCATTCCAGTAAATACAACCAGAGTAGCCAGTTGTTCCAAATTACGTGATAATACAAGAGTTATTGAAACTATTGCCTGAGCTATTATTGCATTTGTTGGAACTTTATATACAGGATGTACATTTAAAAACATCTTAAAGAAATGTCCTTCTTTCGCTAGAGCGTAATAAATACGTGGGCCTGATAATATTAATCCATTTAATGAACCAAAGATAGCAAGTATCATTCCTACAACAACTATTGCTGCACCTGTATTTCCAAATATTCTTCTGGCAACTTCTGTTCCCAAATAATAATCTCCTTTGGCAATCATATTTTTAATATCTTCCATTGGAAGAACACGAAATATAGAGAAATTAAACAGCATATATAATATTATTACTCCACCAATTCCAATTGCTAGTGACAGAGGCAAATTTCTTTGAGGTTCTTTTATCTCTTCAGCCAGAGAATTCAAGTTCTGCCATCCATCATATGCCCATAAAGTTGCAACTACAGCAAAAGCTATCATACCTATAACACTTCTTCCTGTACTTTGAGCTGCTTCATTTACTGTAGCCAATGAAACATCTGGAAAAATATTTCCTATAAACAAAGCTGATATCATAATCAAAAGAATAGGTATCATTTTTGCTACCATTGATACATTCTGAAGTATTGAAGCCCTTTTTACACCATAACAATTGCATATAGTAAGAAAAATTATAAGCATTACTGCCAATGCTTTTACCCCTACATCACTTATAGTGAAAAATGTTCTGAAAGATACAATCAACGCTATTGAAAGCCCTGCTATTGAGCCGGGTCCTGCAAGAAGACATGATGACATTCCTGACATAAAACCAACTACTGGATGATAAGCCTCATTTAAGTAGACTGTAGATCCTCCAGCCTTAGGCATCATACTTCCAAGTTCAGCAAAACATAATCCTCCCATTAAGCTAATCAATCCACCTATTAACCAACAGATCAATGCTAATCCAATATTCATTCCTACTCTCATAAGCACATAAGAACCAATATAAAAAATCCCTGCTCCTATCATTATTCCACCAATAATACTAATTCCACCAAATACTCCTATTTCTCTTTTTAATTCAGAATTTTCACTTATACCCATATTCATTCCTCCTGTTTCCCTTAAGCCTCAATATTTTTGTTTGTCGTAAAAATAGATAAAAAAAATTTGAAATTTAAAAGATATTTCATTTCTATATATTACTATGATTATAGTCTATTTTTTGTCAATTAAAAATATAATGTTTGTATATGATTCATAATTATCATATATAAGGATATATGTCCATAACATTGACAAAAACAAGAGATAAAATATTGAATTATTTTATGTGTATACAATTTTTTAAAAGAATGTATACAAAATCTTTATGAGAACTTTATATTTTATTTATTTATCCTTGATATCATTTTTTATAAAAAAATAAAAAAGCTATTTTCTAGAATAAAATAATTTAAAAATTACATTATTCTTAGAAAATGGCTTTTCTTTATCATCTATATTTCTTCATTTTTTAATATATCTTTTAATATCTTATTGCTTCTTTATTATTTATCAAATTAGAAATATGATTTGTATTTTTTATTTCTACTATTTTGAATTTTTCATATAAACAGTTATTTTATAACTTTACCATGTGGCCTTAAAATATTATATTTTCCCTTTATAAAATATATTAATTTTTCTATTTCACTCAAAAAATTCAAAGGATTTTATCTTTTTTAAATTTACCCTCTTAAATTTAATTATATTTTTTTAATTTGTACTAAAATACCTGTTCTTTATATAACTTTCATAAAAAACATCTTACTAATTTCTGATCTTGTTTCTTAATGTTTTTTCTTAGGTAAAATTTATAATTATATGAAAAATAATTCATATATCTTATACTACTTATTCTTTTATTAATTTACTTAAGAAAGTATTATTTTTTCCCATTTTTTTTCTTTCTTCTCTCTTATTTCTATTTCTTTGTCTGGATATTTTAATTTTAGTTCATCTCTTTTTTCTTCTAGTCTGGGAAGGGAATTATACAAATATTTTTCAATTACTTTATCATATTCTTTTCCTTCATATTTTTCTTTTCCATCTAGAATTCTAATCATATACTTATAATTTTCCGTTAAATTCATTCATATACCACCTTTCATCATTTTATTATTATATACTTATTTTTTCATTTTTTATTGATTTTTTTGTTTATATTTCTTTATTATATATAAGTTTGATATCTTATAGAATATATTAACTATCTTACTATAAAATGATATCTTAATAATAATTTTCTTTTTCTATTAAAATAATAATATTTCTTTTAATATACTTATAAAAACCTCCTTTCATCTATAACATAGGAAAAGGAGCCTTGGGGAAGAGCTCCTTTTAACTATATATAAATCATCTTGGGGAAGAGATTTGTTATATTTATTCTTTAAAAATTTTATTTTCCTTTTTATAAAAATTAAAATTTTTTAAAAAATGGAATTTTATTTTAAAACCTCATCAAAATTTATGAAAATTAATTTTTTAATTATAAAAAGGAAAAAGGAATGAAAAAGAGATTAATGAATAATAATTTAAAAATAATAATTGTCTAAAATTGTAGATAAAATTTATAAAAAAAATGCAAGCAAAAATTTTTTTTACTAGTTATTTTTTATATCTTAAAATGAACTTTTAAAAAATAGTAAATTCTTTAATCAAAAACATATTAAAATGGAGAGTGAGAATATGAAAAAAAAGAAGGTTTCAGAAAAAACTTATAGATTATTTGGATGTCGTTTTGTTGAAGAAGATTTTAATTATATAAATAACGAGCTGGAAAAAATAAATGAAAAAAGAGAACTATCAAATAGTACAATACTTTTAGAACTATTTAAAATGTATTATGAGGAAAATAAAAGTAAAAAAAAGAGAACTCATATTGTACAATAAGAAGTATTATTATTAGAATATACTTATTAATATTTTATAGTAGATGTGACTGGCTGTATTAATATAGATTCCATAAAATATTCTCCATTATATTAAAAAGAGAAACTTTCTAACAAAGTTTCTCTTTCCCCCAGTCTAATCAAATTTTAGTCTTGATAATAATTATACAACTCAAATTTTATTTTCCTTTTTTATTTTATTATTTTTATATTTTTCTATAATTCTCTTTAACATATATTTTTATATGACACTTAAAAAATTTTAAAAAATATAAATTTTTTTATATCTTCATTTAAAATAAAATTATTATAGTTTACCACTAGAAAGATAAATATTTCATTAAACAGTACTATATTCTTTAAAAAAATTTTTTAACTTTTTCTTAATTCTTTGTATGGCATTATCTACTGATTTAGGAGTCCTTCCTGTTTTTTTAGCTATTTCCATATATGTCATTTCTAAAAGAATATATTCAAAAAGTTCATTTTCCATTTTACTTAAATTCATTTTTACATATTTTTTTAAAGCATTATATTTTTCTTTTTCTAAATAAATTTCTTCTGGATTATAATAATTTTTTACAGTTCCTGAATAATTATAATCATCATAATGAAAGTCATCTTTTTCAGTACAAATAGAAAGAGCAAAATTTAATATTTTATTTTTTCCAGTAAAAGAACTTTTTATTACAGTGATTAAATGTCTTTTAATGCATAGGGCAGCAAAAGTTTTAAATGAAGCTTTTTTATCAAAGTTATAATAAGTTATAGCTTTCAAAAGACCTATTCTTGCTTCTTGAAGAATATCTTCCTTATCTCCACCAATAATAAAATAATTTCTTGCTAAAAAATAAATAAGTTTGTTAAAAGATTCAAAAATTTCATTTATTGCTTCATCATTTCCTTGTTTAGCTTTTTGAATCAGGTATGGATTTTCCATAAAAATTCCTCCTTAACATTTTATATTATTTTGTTAAACATATTACTAAGAAGAGAAAAAATAGAATATGTTAAAACCATGTAACTTATATATTAAATTTCAAATCCTTTTTAAGTTTTTTAACAGAAGTTCATATTTTTTATATAGTTAATATTTAAAATTTAAAATATTTAAAAAGTATCAATTTTACATTAAAAATTCTATACAGCAGAAAATAATAAATCTCTAGTGAATTTTATATTTACAAGCTTTAAATAAATCCATTAAAATAAAATAAGCAATAAACTTTTCCATTATAAGTTATTTATTAAACTATATATTTCTACTAAAATATTTTCTCCTATAATAAAATTATACTTTTACCAAAAGATATTCCTTTTTTGGCAAAATTATTTTTTAAAATATAAATAAAATGAAAACAATAAAACTTACTAAGAAGGCATAATATTCTATAAAGCAAAAAGTATATTTTTAAACAATATAAAATAAATATAACAAAAAGATTAAATTTTAAAAAAAAGTGAACAAAATAGCAATAAAAATGACATTTTTTTGATAGAATACTTTTTATTGAAAAAGAAAAAATATAGAAGTAATAAATTACATACATATATGTTAGTTTTATATTATAAAAATTTTAAAAATAACATATATGTATTTTAAATATAAAAATAATATTCAATTAATAATAATTTACTCTTAAAATAATTTAAACTTACCATAATATTTCTTTTTTTATTTTTCCATTATTCTCATGTTTATATAAACTACAATTTTTAAAAAAAATATAGTTTCAAAAAATGAATTTAGTTTTTTAAAAGTATAACTTAAATAAAAACCTAATTTTTTTTAAATATTACATCCTTGGGGGAAGTTATTATGGAAAATTGGTATATAATCCAAAAAATAAGAAAAGGAAATCAAAGAGCTGTTGAAAAAATTATAAAGAAATATGAGAAACTTATTTTTTCTACTGCTGAGAAATACTTTTTTTATGGTGCTGAAAAAGAAGATGTTTTACAAGAAGCTTATATTGGTTTTCTAAAAGCTGTTAATTCATACAAGAGAAATAAAAATACCTCTTTTATAACTTATGCAGTTGTTTGTATTAAAAATCATTTAATAGCTACTTTTAAAAAATTTAATTCAAGCAAACAGCAAATATTAAATGAAGCTATAAATAATTCTTCCAAAAATATGTTAAATATGTATGAAGGTTTCACCTATAAAATATTTCCCAGTAAGCAATTCCATACTCCAGAAGAAATATTAATAGCTAAAGAAAAAGCTGAATTATTACAAAATTTTTTAGAAACTAATTTAACAAAGGCTGAGAAAGAAATACTAACATACATACTTAAAGAACTTTCCTATACAGAAATATCAAAATTAACAAATAAAAGTCCTAAAGTTATTGATAATGCTATTCAAAGAATAAAAAGGAAAGCTAAAGCATACATGAAAAAATATGATTCTTATGATATTTAAAGTAAAAAAGATTTTTTAAGAATATCTCTTTTTTATATTGAATACCTTAATTAGATCGTATTTTAACAGCATTTTTTGAACACAAATAGAATTAAAAATTTTCTTATATAATATTTTTTTTATTTTAAATTTTTAAATCTTCTCTTCAGCATTTAAACTCTACTAGTCTAATCGTATATACATAATTTCTAACTCTTAAAAATTTCAGAAATTTTAATAAAATTAATATATTCATAAAACATTGTATCTCTATCACTAAAAAAATTTATCTAATACTTCTATAGCTTTTATAAGTTTTTAAATAATATATAAAAAATCTACAGAGAGGTAATAGCATTAGTAGTGATAGAATATTTGTTAAGTGAGTATATTTTTATTAAATTTTAATAGTACTTTTATAAAAAATATCATTAAAATTCTTCTTTAAATCTATATTTTTTAAAATGTATCAAATCTGTATTACATTTTTTTTGAAAATATGCTATTATATATGTTACTTACTGTTAAATAAGCAATAATAATTTGTTGGAGGAATTTTTATATGAAATTATTAAAAGAATATATAGAGAAAAATGGCAAAGCCATTGGAACGAATATTCTAAAAGTAGATAGTTTTTTAAACCATCAGATAGATCCCAATTTAATGATGGCTATGGGAGAAGAATTCAAAAGAAGGTTTGAAGATCAAGGAGTTAATAAAATACTTACAATAGAAGCTTCTGGAATTGCAATAGGTTTAGCTGCTGCTTATGCTTTTAATGTACCTCTTGTTTTTGCTAAAAAGAAAATTCCTTCTACGATGGGAGAATTTTATACAGCCAGAGTATTTTCATTCACTAAAAATAAAGATTATACAATTTGTGTAGCTAAAGAATTTTTAACACCTAATGATAAAATACTTATTGTAGATGATTTTCTAGCTATGGGAAATGCTGTATTAGGGCTTAAAACATTAGTTGAGTCTGCTGGTGCTGAAGTTATTGGTGCTGGTATAGCAGTAGAAAAAGGATTTCAGCAAGGTGAAAAATTATTGACTGATAATGGTGTTAAAGTTGAAGCTCTTGCTGTTGTTGATTCACTTGAAAATGGCATTATCAAATTTAGATAAATTAACAAAAAAAAGTTTTTATAAAAAAAACTATTGACATTTTCTTTTTATGAGAGTATTATAAGTTCATAATAAATTTTAATTTAAAGGGAGATAATTATGAAAGTTACTAAAGTTCTTAAAAACACATTACATCATCATCATAGATAAGAGTTTGTCTTTGTGAATTTGATTCATAGATACAGACTCATGTTGTAGTTCAAAAACGAGTCTGTATCTATGGTGGAACTTAATGCTTTCTAATTTAGTTAAAGCCATCTGGATACTTATGTCAGATGGCTTTTTTATTTTAATTTTGATTTAATAATTATGGAGGGAGATCTTTATGAAAAAATTATTTATGGCGGTTTTAGTTATTATGGTATTGGCTTCTACTAGTTTATTTGCAGCTGATGGTTCTTTGGAAAAAGTAAAAAAAGATGGATATTTTGTAGTTGGGTTAGATGCTACATTTGCTCCAATGGGATTCAGAGACGAAAATGAGGAAATAGTTGGATTTGATATTGACCTTGCTAAAGAAGTTGCTAAGAGAATGGGTGTTGAAGCAAGATTTAAACCTTGTGAATGGGATGGAATCATTTTTGATCTTAGAAGTAAAAATATTGATATGGTATGGAATGGTATGACAATAACTGAAGAAAGAAGTAAACAGGCTGCTTTCTCTACTCCATATCTTGTAGATGGTCAAATTATTTTTTCTAGAAAAGGTGCTGAAATAAATAAGGTCACTGAATTAGAAGGAAAAGTAGTAGGAGTTCAATTAGGAAGTTCTGGATCATTGGCTGTTGAAAGAAATGCTATTGCTCCAAAACTTAAAGAAATCAAAAAATATGCAACGAATGTTGAAGCACTTCTTGATCTTGAAGCTGGAAGAGTAGATGCAGTAGTCATGGATGCCATCTCTGGAAAATATTATAATGCTAAGAAAAATACTTTAAGTTTTTCTGAAGAATCTCTATCTGATGAATACTTTGCAGTAGCTTTAAGAAAACAAGATAAAGCCTTATTAGATGAAATCAATAGATTGTTAGATGAAATGAAAAAAGATGGAACATTTGATCAAATTTCTTTAAAATGGCTAGGAACAACTAAATAATAAGGAGAATAAAACTTTATGGATGGAAATGTAATATTTATTTTAAAAGGTATGAAATTAACTGTTAACTTATATATTGTAACTATGCTTTTCTCTCTTCCTCTAGGGATATTATTATCCCTAGGAAGAGTTTCAAAAAATACAACATTAAGCAATATAATTCAAGTGTATACATGGATATTTAGAGGAACTCCTCTACTACTCCAGCTTTTCTTTGTGTACTATGGTCTTCCAGTAGTTGGTATTACTTTATCGCCTTTTGCTGCTGCTTCTCTTACATTTGTTATAAATTATACAGCTTATTTCTGTGAGATATTTAGAGGAAGCATTCTGGGAATTGATCCAGGACAATATGAGGCTGCAAAAGTACTTGGTATGAAGTACTGGCAGACTATGATTAGAATAATAATTCCACAAGCTCTTATTACAGCACTTCCACCATTATCTAATGAAGCTATCTCTCTTATTAAAGATACTTCATTAGTTTCTGCTATTGGAATGGCTGAAATATTAAGAAATTCAAGAGAAATTGTTACTCGTGATTTCTCAATAACACCATTTTTTATATGTGCAGTTGTTTATTTAGGGCTTTCTACAATAGTTGTTTTATTCTTTAAAAAAATGGAAAAAAAGGTGATGATATAATATGATTATCCAAGTTAATAATTTATCTAAACAGTATTTAGAAGGAGATATAATACTTAAAAATATCAATCTTGATATAGAAAAAGGAGAAGTTGTTTCTATTATAGGTCCATCTGGTGGTGGAAAATCTACCCTTCTCAGATGTCTTATTGGGTTGGAGGAAATAGATTCTGGAGATATAAAAGTTCCTGATAAAAAGAAAATGGGAATGGTTTTTCAATCTTTTAATCTTTTTCCTCATAAAACAGCAATTCAAAATATAATGGAGTCACTGATAATTGTAGATAAAATGGATAAATCTGAAGCAAAGAAAATAGCCTATGATCTTTTAGAAAAAGTTGGACTTAAAGATAGAGCTGATTTTTATCCTAAAGCTCTTTCTGGAGGTCAAAAACAAAGAGTAGCTATTGCCAGAGCTTTAGCAAGAAATCCAGAAGTTTTGCTTTTTGATGAACCTACATCTGCTCTTGATCCTGATATGGTAAAAGAAGTATTGAATGTTATTGAACAGCTTAGAGAATCAAGTAATATAACCATGATAATAGTAAGCCATGAAATAGATTTTGTTAATCAAATTTCTGATAGAATAGTTGTTATGGAAAATGGAAATATAAAAGATATAGTAGTGAATAAAAAGAAGAGACAGGTTTCCTAATATGGAATACCTGCCTTTTTCTATTTTAGAATTATTTTTTCCAGCTGTTATATAAATCAGCTATTATGTCTTCTATTGGTGCTTTTATTATTTCTATATCAATAATTTCTGGATATTGAGAAAGTTTTTTAAAAATTTCATTTATTTTAATTCTTTCTTTATCAAACTTGTAACTATGTTTTCCTTCTTCTGTAATTATAAGTTCCATTTCATCTAAAATTGGAGCTTCACCGCTTGAGGTTATAATCAATCTAGAAGAATTATTCTGTACTTTTCTCAATTCTTCAAATTTTCCATCAAAAGCTATCTGTCCTTTAGAGAGCAATATTATTCTTTCTGCCATCTCTTCCAAATCATCCATATCATGACTTGTTACAATTATTGTTACCCCTTTCTCCTTATTTAATTTTTTTAAAAAATTTATCATTTTTTTCTTTGCAAGAACATCAAGCCCTAATGTTGGCTCATCTAAAAATATTATTTTAGGATTATGCAGAAGCAGCATTCCTAAATCAGCTCTCATACGTTGACCTAAACTAAGTTCTCTTGCAAATGTTTTCAATATGTCAGATAAGTCCAAAAGTTCAATAACCATAGCAAGATTTTCATCAAAAATATCTTGTGGTATATTCCATACAGATTTTTTCCATTCATAACTCGTTATTACAGGATGATCCCACCAGAGTTCTGTCCTTTGACCAAATAGCACTCCTATATTTTCCATAAGCTTTATTCGTTCTTTCACAGGTGACATTCCTAATACTGAAATATTTCCACTAGTTGGTTGTAATATTCCTGAAAGTATTTTTATTGTAGTACTTTTACCAGCTCCATTTGCCCCAGCATAAGCCAAAAATTCTCCTGGTGATACTTTAAAAGACAATCTATCTAAAGCTTTTATCTCTTTTCTTTCTGGTGAAAAAAGATTTTTTATTATATCCTTTATTTTTCCACTCCTTTGCCACTGTACATATATTTTACTTACATCATCTATGACCAAAGCTGGAATATCTTGGTGAACCATATTTTGCATAATATCTCATCCCCTTTTTAAAAACTAATACAGCTAAAATAAGAAACATTGCTGCTATTATTATCATAAATATCATAATATTAAATTTACCTAAAAGTATTCTGCTTGGTAACCATGCTATCATTCCAACTGGTATCAGTGAACAAAAGAAAATCTGTGTTGATTTACTCATTCCTCCAAGTGGATAGTTTTTTAATGATTCAAACATTTCAGTTCCAACTGATGCTATTTCTTCTGCTGCAGCTGGAGCATAAAAAGCTGTACAGGATAATATGTATATTGTACATATCATTATAGTACAAGAGGCTGCTAAATTTACTAAAAGCATTACTACCCATATGCCAGAAAAACTTATTTTAGAAGAAGAAATTGAATAACAGACTAATCCCACACCACAAAATAATACTCCATTTCCAGATACAGGGGAAAATCCTTCTGTTGCTAACTGTATCCATACTGGGAGCGGTTGTATCATTTTATGATCCATCTGTCCTCTTCCTATTGTTCTGCTTATTTGCCCTGCATTATTACTTATGAAAAACAATGCAAATATGCCTTCTACCAGTACAGAATATCCTAACATAAATATTATCTCTTTTTCAGTCATTCCTCCAATACCATCAAATTTTACTGCTAAAAGAAACACTCCCACCACAACTGCCAATGTTGATATCATGTCAGAAAATATATACATCAAGCAATATTTAGTATCTCTTAAAAACCATAATAAATCCATCTTTCCATATATTTTAAACATTCTTATTAAAGTTTTTATTTTATCCACCAAATGAAATCATCCTCTCTTCACTTTTTATAAAAATTTTTATTCCAGCTATCCATAAAACGATATTCCAGAATATCTGTATTCCTATTATTTTTATAGTTTCATTTTCTATACCTGTATATATTGTTAATGGAGCATTTCCAATAGAACCAAATGGAAGCAGTGTAAATACTTTTCCCAACCCCCATGGAAAGAATATAAAGGGAATTAGAGCCCCAGAAAGCAAAGAATATATACTTTCTCTTGCTCGTGTTGCAGCCCAGCATCCATTTTTTAATCTTATTGCAAAGGAAGCAAATAATAAATCCAATGCAAAACCTAAGGATATACTTAATATTAGACTTATAAATGCCAGTATTCCATTAAAAAATGAAACAGGAAATGGATTTATCCCCAATAATGGAGATAATACCCATAAAGGTAGTCCATAAAATAAAAATACAGGTATCCAATATCTTCCAATTGTTTCTGCAATAAGACTTATTATTACAGACATTGGTCTAGTATATCTTCCAATAATAGAGCCTTCCCAGAGTGCAGAAGTTGCTGGTGTTACAATATCCAACTGTGGTTTTAAAATAGAAGACATTAATGAATATGTAAGTATTTGTGATAGCTCCACTCCATCAAAACTTTTTCCATCTTTTGCCAGAGATTTCCAGATTAAAGTAAGCATAATAAACTGTATAAACTTTATAAAATATTCTCCAGTGATTGTTAATATATTTCCATCAAATACTTGTTTTGCACTCATTATTATAGTTGCATAACAAGATTTTAAAACTTTATATTTCATAAATTTAATTCCTTTCTTAAAATTTGGGCATAAAAAAACCGGGATACGACAATGCGTTCCCGGATTTAGATATAACTTTAAAAATATCATAAAATTTTAAAATTTTTATGACTTTTCTATCTTTTTCCTTAGTGAAAACACATTATTTGCCGTAAATTGGACAGACTTATACACATAAAGTGCTATTTTCCCATTTTGAGCTGAGACTTCACCAATATTTTTCCAAGTTAAACTATTTTTAAATATTGAATTTGTCATGTGTTTCACCTCCATTATTAAAATTTAATTTTATATTATCATTAAAAAATCTCCATGTCAATCTTTATATTTTAGGAAAACATCACTGGCATAGCATTTATCAATGATTTAACTATATTATAATCCTCTTTAACAGCATCAGAATTTATATCTAGATATTTTTCTACATTTCCTAAATATTCTTTTGCTATTTCTTTTTCATCTATTTCAGCATAATCCCAAGCTAATTCTAGATCTGTCCATCCTTCATAGCCACCCATTTCGGCAGATTTTTTTATATGTTCCATGGCTTCAACAAATTTTCCACATTTTCTTAGAACTCTTCCTAGATTATATTCTATCCAGCTGTCATAAGGATTAAATTCAATTGCTTTTTTAAAATTTTCTGCTGCTTCTTGATTTCTCCCTAATTTAGCAAGAGTCCATCCTATCTGTGAATAAATCCATTCATCATTTCTTCCCATTTCTATTACTTTTTCAAAATATTTTAATCCCTCTTCATATTTTTCTAAAGTTCCTAAGTTCCAGCCTATTTCTGAATACAGCCAAGTATCTTCTCTTCCTAATTTCTCTGCTTTATCCAGATAAATCAAAGCTTCTTCTGCTCTATCCAGTCTTCCATAATTGTAAGCTATTTCTGAATATAACCAGTCATCTTCTCTTCCTAATTCTTGAGCTTTAAATAACCTAGCTATTGCTTCTTCACTTTTTCCAGTTCTTCCTAGACAAATAGCGAATTCACAATTCAGCCATATATCATCTCTTCCTAATTTCTCAGTTGTTTCAAGATATGAAAGTGCTTCTTCATATTTTCCAATAACATCATATGACCAAGCTATTTCTGAGTTAAGCCATACATCATTTCTGCCTAATTCTTTTGCTTTAAGATAATATTCTATTCCTTCTTCTACTTTTTGATTTCTTGAAAGACTGTATCCTATTTCAGAATATATCCATGAGTCATTTCTTCCCATTTCAATAGCTTTTTGAAGATATTTCTCACCTTCTTCAGTTCTTCCTACTGCATCTAAATTCCAACCCATTTCTGAATATAACCATATATCATTTCTTCCTAATTCTTCTACTTTTTCTAAATGTTTTAAAGCTTCTTCATTTTTGTTTAACTGCCCTAAATTCCATGCTATAGTAGAGTAAAGACGAATACTCTCATCTCCATTTTCCTCTGCTTTTTTTAATTCTGCCAGCGCTTCTTCATTTCTTCCTAAATCTCCCAAAGATAATCCCATTTCTAAATGAATCCATGCATCATCTCTTCCTAATTCTTTTGCTTTCTTTAAATACTCTAAAGCTTCTTCTGATTTTGACATGTTTCTTAAAGTCCAGCCTATTTCAGATTCAAGCCATACATCATCTTCTGATATTTTCTTAGATTTATAAAGATATTCCAACTCTTCTTCATATTTATCTAAAACTCCAAGATTCCATCCTAATTGATTATAAAGCCATGCATCACTTCTGCCTAATTCTTCAGCCTTCTTAAAATATTCTATTGCATCCTCATGCTTTTCTATTCTTGCTAGCTGCCACCCTAATTCTGAATTCAGCCATACATCATTTCTTCCTAATTCTTCAGCTTTCTTTAAATATTCTATTCCCTCTTCATATTTTTTTATGGCTCCAAATGTTACACCAATCTGTGATAAAAGCCATATATTATCTTCTTCTCCTTTCAGAGCTTTCATATAATATTCTAGTGCTTCTCCATCTTTATCTAATTGATTTAAACACCATCCTATGTGTGTAATTACCCAGTAGTCATCTCTTCCAAACTCTTCAGCCTTTTTAAAATATTCTAGTGCACTTTCATAATTATCTAATTTTTCATATATGTCTCCTATTTCAGCAAGAGCAAAAGTATTTTCTGGCTCTAATTCTACAGCCTTTTTTAAAGCGACTAATGCTTCTTCATTTTTTTCTATTCTTTGGAGATTCCAACCAAGTTCAAAATATGTCCATGCATAATCAGGATCTAAATTTTTCGATTTCTCAAAATATTCAGCTGCTTTTTCATAATTTTCCAAACCACTGTAAGCATATCCTACCCTATAATTCCATAGGGAATCTTCTTTTCCTTTCTCTTTGATAGAAAAGAGTATTTCTAAAGCTTTATTATAATTTCCTAAATTATTTTCTGCTCTTCCCCATTCTGATATAATTTCAAAATCTCTGTCTTTTTCTTCTATTGCAAGAACCATATCTACAATTTCCTGATATTTTTCTTCATCATTAAGAAGTGTTATTTTTTCTTTTAATTCTTTACTCATCTAATTCCTCCTTGAATGAATTGTATTCGGCATATTTTATTTTACCATAAATCATGCTTTATATACAATCAACTATACTTTTCAATATGTCAATTTTCAGGTGCAGATATATTTTTTATCTTTATTCATTATTAAGTTCTTTAAATCCCTCACCTAAAACTTCTGATACATCAGTTATTGTAAGAAAAGCTTCTGGATCAGTATCTCTTACTATTCTTTTTAATTTTACTATCTGAAATTTGCTTACAACACAATATATTATATCAAAAGAATTTCTTGTATATCCTCCTGACCCATCTAATATAGTTACTCCTCTTCCAGTTTCATCCATAAGCTTGATTCTCAATTCCTCTGCTTTTCTGGAAATTATAGTTACAGCTTTTGCCTTATCAAGCCCTTCCTGTATAAAATCTATAGTCTTAGTAAATACCATGGCAGCTATTAAAGTATACATAAATATTTCTTTTCCAAATAAAAATCCTACTGCTGAAAGCACTACTACATCTAGTATAAGCATAGCTCTTCCTACAGATATTCCTCTATATTTTGTCATTATTCTAGCTATTATATCTGTTCCCCCAGTAGAACCTCCAGACATAAATATTATTCCTAACCCAATTCCTCCTATAAAACCACCATAAAGAGAAGCTAAGAGTACATCATCTGTAGCCCCATTAAATCTTGAGGTAAAGCCTAAAGCAAAAGACATCATAGCAGTTCCATAAAGAGTTTTTATTATAAAATTTTTTCCAAGCATCCTCCATCCTATTATTAATATTGGAATATTTATTACAAAATAAGTTGTTCCTACAGGAGTTTTAAATAAATAGAAAATAATAAGAGCTATCCCTGTAACTCCCCCCTCAGCTAAATGATTGCTTACATAAAAATAATTTACTGCAAAAGCATATAAAAAACATCCTAATGTTATAAAAAAATAATCTCTTAAAAATCTTAAAACTTTTTTTTCTATGTTACTCACCTCTATTCTAATTTTTTAAATTTACTTCTAGTTTATTATATGGAATTTCTATATTTTCTTCATTAAAAATCTTAATAATATAAGCCATAAGTTTACTTCTTACACTATAATAATATTCCCTTTTTGTCCATACTATAAAATAAATATTTACTGAAGAATCTCCATAACTCATTATATTGATAAAACTTTTTCTTTCACTTTCCAGTCCATCAAAAGTTTTACTTATTCTCTTCAGAACTTCAACAGCTCTATTCTGATCACACTCATAAGCTACTGGTACAGTGAGTTTTATTCTTCTGTATTCATTTGCGTCATGATTAATTACATTACTGTTTATCATAACATTATTTGGAATTATTACCCTTTTACTGTCTAATGTATTTATATGAGTTGAAAATACATCTATTTTATATACTTCTCCAAAAGCTCCATTTACTTCAATATATTCTCCTACAGTAAAAGGTCTTGTAAATAATATTACCACTCCTCCTGCAAAATTGGAAAGAAATCCTTTGAGTGAAATACCTATTCCAAGACCTACTGCACTTATCATTGTTATAATAGATTGTTCTTTAAATCCAAATACAAGAAGTCCAAATAGAAAAAATATAATATATAATCCTAGTTTAATAAAGGACTTACTGAATTGTTTTGCTCCAGGATCAATTTTATCTTTTGATATCTTCTCAATATATTTTAATATTATTTGAGTAATTTTTTTACCAATATATATAATAAGTAAAAATACTAGTAGTTTAACAAAAAAAATCAAAGTATCATTTAAAATAACTTTAAATATTTTTTCTCCATCTTTATTTTCTAAAGAAGTGATTGTTGCAAAAAAGTTCATTTTAACATCTCCTCATAATGTTTTCCCCGAGATATTAATTTAAACAATCTATTTTTCTTTTATTTTTTCACTCCACAAAGAAGTCAACATAAGTTTTATGCTGTAAAAAAAGCCACTTATATTTTCTTTTATATTTCTAAAAAAGCTTTTAATTACCTTCCTATCTCCTGATTTATCTATTTTGAATTCTTTTCCATCTAATTTTACTAAAGATTCTCCATTCTTAAAATTACCAGCTTTTGAATATTTAAACTCTATAATTTTTTTACCATTTTTATCTATATATCCCCATTTTCCATTAAACTTAACTGCTGCAAGATCTTCTGAAAAAAAATTTACTTCTTCATATATCATTGGAATTTGAATTTTACCATCAAAATTTAAATAGCCATATAAAAATTTTCTGCCTTCTTTCTTATAAATTATTATTAGATCTCTTTCAACTTCATAATTTAATTCACTGTACATTTGAGATTCTTTATCTTTATAATTATAACTTCCCATTTTTCCTATCCATCTTCCATCTTTAGTCATCATTCCTTCATGATAATCTATATCTACAAGATAGATATAATTACTTTTTATAGCTATGAGCATATTATTAGGTTTAGTAATGAATTTATTATTTGAATCTATTATTCCATATAATCCAATGGAAGCTAGATCCCCTTCTACCACTCTGACTATTTTATGATTTTCCAATTTCCTTTTTATAGGAATCTCTTCTACAACATAATCATTTATTTTTATGAAATCTCTTCCAAAAAGTGTAGTTGATAGTATTATCAAAGTAATAAATAATTTTACCATAACTGTACCTCCCGTTAGAAGTGCTTTGCCCTTTAATATATTATAACCTTTATTTTTAGAAAAAAAAAGAGGCAATTAAAGTTTATTTTTAATCACCTCGTAAAAATACCAAATTATTAGTCTGGATTTATTACATATTCAGTTAATTCATTTACAAATTTAAGTGTCTTATCATTTTTATCATTTACTGGATTAAATTCTACTATATCAACTGATGTTATAAAATAATTTTTGAATAAATACTTAAATGTTTGAAATATTTCATCAGTTGTGAATCCATTTCTTACTGGTGTACTTACTCCAGGAGCCACTTCAGGATTTACAGAGTCAACATCAAAACTTATATGAAGATTATCAATTTTCAAATAGTCTTTTATTTCTTCAAGGATATTTTCCAATCCTTTTTGGAGAACTTCATCATGATAAATAACTTTTACTCCAAGCTGATCTATTATCTCTCTTTCTTTAAAGTCTAAATCTCTAGCTCCAAGTATAACTACATTTTTACTATCAATTTTAGCTCCTTCATAGAAACAGTTTACTAAATCTCTATCTCCTGCTCCTTGCAATAGTGCAAGAGGCATTCCATGAATATTCCCTGTTATAGTTGATTCATCAGTATTCATATCTCCATGGGCGTCTATCCATATTACCCCTATTTCTTTTTCTAGTGATACTCCAGATATACTTCCAAGTGCTATAGAATGATCTCCACCTATTACAATTGGTCTATATCCATCTCTAACAGCTTCATTTACAGATGCTGCAAGTCTTTCACAAGTGTTAAGAATAGTGTTTTTATATTTAAGATTCCATTCATTGAAGTTTTCCTTTTGCTTTTCAACTTCTATGATTTCCATTTCATCAAATGTATCTGGGTAGTACTCACAAAGTGTATCAGGTCCAAATTCAATTCCAGCTTTGTTTGCTCCAAGATTCATTGGAACACCAAACATCATACTCTTCATTTTTTCTGTATATAAATAAATAGCATCTTCCTCTTCAATTACATTAATATTTATAAGTTCAGGATCAGCCATTCCTTGAATATGGAGTTTAGCTTCTTTTAAATCTCTTATATAATCAATTATTTCTTCTGTTATTCTTTCACCAGGAGTTATAATAGGTATTCCAGGAGGATAAGCCATTATCATTTCTCCACAGATTTTTCCTGCACTTTCTTCAAAAAGTATAGTATTCTTGTCACTGTAAAAAGCTTCCCTTGGTATTAATACCTGTTCTGGAATAGTTGGCATTTTTATAAAGCTTCTCTTTACTTTTGTAACTTTTCCATAGAATCTTTCACTTATTGATTTTAAAGCAGCTATAAACTTATCTATACTTTCATCTGTATCTCCAATTGTAATAAGTCCTAATACATTATAAAAATCTGAAAGTTCTACCTGTATATTATAATCATCTACAAGGAGAGTTTCTAATTCAAATCCTGTAAGTCCTAATTCTTTTGCTGTAACAGTAACTTTTGTTGGGTCGAAAGCAAAAATACCTTCCTTTCCTACTATTTCATCTCCAAAGCAGAACATACCTGGAATTCTGTTAACTTCATTTCTAAATCTCTTAGCTAATTTTATAGTTCTATCTAAAAGTTCATATCCTTCTGTTGCTATCTGTCTTCTTGCACAATCCAATGAAGCCATCAATGGATAAGAAGGTGATGTTGTATGCAAAAGACTTAATATTTGCTGTACTCTATTTGTATCAATTCTATCAGAATTTACATGCAAAAGTGACATTTGAGTCATTGCTCCAATTATTTTATGTGTACTTTGAGCACATATATCTGCTCCTACATCTACTGCTGAAAGTGGTAGTTCATCATGAAAGTGAAGATGAGGTCCATGTGCTTCATCTACTATAAGAGGAATATCATAACTATGAACTATATCAGCGATTTTTTTTATATCAGTTGCTACTCCATAGTATGTGGGATTTATGATTAATACTGCCTTTATATCTGGATGCTGTTTCAGCATATTTTCTACTGCTTGAGGTCTGACACCATGGGCTATTCCTAACTCTTCATCAACTTCTGGATTCATATAAATAGGTTCAGAACCGCTTAATATGATACCAGCTGAAACTGATTTATGTACATTTCTTGGTACTAATATCTTATCTCCAGCTTTCATAACAGACATAATCATTGCTTGAATAGCACCAGAAGTTCCATTTACTGCGAAAAAGCTTTTCTTAACACCATAAGCATCTGCTGCCAATTCCTGAGCTTCTTTTATACAGCTTTTTGGCTGATGTAGTCCATCTACCATCTTAAAAATAGTTACATCTATGGAGAAAGGCCCATTCCCCATGAAATCATAAAATTCTTTGTCTACTCCTTTTCCTCTCTTGTGACCAGGTACATGAAATGGAAGAATATCTCTTCCAACATATTCATCTTTCAACACAGAGAATAGCGGAGTCTTATTTTGGTCTAGCTTTGACATCTTACCTCCTTTAGTAATTTTTTTGTTATAGATATTTATTCTTTTTTGTAATATAATGTTGAAAATAACATATTTACATAAAAAGTTAAATACGATGTATTGTAAAGCTTTTTATCTAATTAGTCAATATAATTTATTTTTTTAGGAGAAAATTATGAAAAACATACTGTTACTTATTTCACAGGGAGTTGAAATTCTTGAAGTATCCTCATTTATTGATGTCTTCGGCTGGAATATGATTGTAGGAAAAAAGGACACTCTTATTACCACTTGCAGTTTCCATAATATAATTAATTGTACATGGAATGTTAGTCTTTTGCCAGAAATAAATTTAAAAAACACAAAATTAAATTTAAAAGAATATGATGCTTTAGTAATTCCTGGGGGATTTGGTAAAGCAGGTTTTTTTAATGATATGAAAAATAAAGAATTCCATAATATTATTCAAAACTTTTATAACAGAAATAAAATAATAATTGGTGTCTGTACTGGTGTTATCCCCCTGGGGGAAAGCGGAATTCTCAAAAATAGAAAAGCTACTACTTATCTTTTGGATAATGACAGATATTTTAAACAGCTTTCAAACTTTGGAGCAATTCCTATAAGAGAAGAAATTGTAATTGATGACAATATTATTACTTCATCTGCTCCCAAAAATGCTTTAGAGACAGCATTTATTCTCCTTGAAAAATTAACTTCTAAAGAAAATATGGAAATGGTAAAATACAATATGGGATTTTAGTTTCTCTGATACTTTTAACCTACCAAATTATATAAAGAAATCCTTTAAAATTATTTTATACTAAAAAATTTTTATATATTTTTGCTTTTAGTTACCACAATATATTCTATATTATTCTATTATTAAAAAAAATTGATGAAATTTATTAGAAATTGTGGTATTCTTATTTATATGAAGACTTTTAGAAAAAATTATTTTAAAGAGGTGAGTTTTTTATGAAAATTGCTGAAAGCAATGTAGTAACATTAGAATTTAAAGTTTATGATAATGATACAAATGAACTTTTAGAGGATACACAAGAAGTTGGACCATTTTTCTATATCCATGGATTAGGAAATTTTGTTCCTAAAATTGAAGAAGCTTTAGAAGGACAAGAAAAAGGATTTAAAACTATTATGACTCTTACTCCAGAAGAAGGATATGGAGAATATGATGAAGATCTTGTTGATAAAATGGATAAAGCTGATTTTGAAGAGTTTGATGATATTTATGAAGGACTTGAATTCATAGCCGATATGGATGACGGAACTGAGCAGCAATATGTAATTACTGCTATTGAAGATGATGTTGTTACAGCTGATGGAAATCATCCATTTGCTGGTAAAAATATCAGATTTGAAGTTGAAGTAACTGGTGTAAGAGAAGCTACTGAAGAAGAATTAGAGCATGGGCACCCTCACTTTGAAGGTTTTGAAGATTAATCAATAGCAATCCAACAGGCTGACTAAAAGTGATATTTTTGCCAGCCTGTTCTTTTATATTTTAATTTTGGAGGTGTAACAATTATGAAAATCGCTTTGGGTGCGGATCATGGTGGATTTGAATTAAAAGAAAAAATAAAGACACATCTTATAAAAAATGGATATGAAGTATTAGATCTTGGAACAAATTCAAGTGATTCTGTTGATTATCCTGAATTTGGCCATGCTGTAGGATATACTGTTGCTGAAAAAAAAGCTGAATTTGGAATAGTTATCTGTGGAACTGGAATAGGTATTTCTATTGCTGCTAATAAAGTTACTGGCATCAGAGCTGCTCTTTGTACTAATACTACTATGGCAAGACTGACTAGAGAACATAACAACGCTAATATCCTTGCATTAGGTGGTAGAATTATTGGAGATATTCTTGCACTTGAAATGGTTGATACTTTCCTTACTACTGAATTTCAAGGTGGAAGACATGAGAAAAGAATCACCAAAATAGAAAATGTCTAAATTTTATTTTATAATAAATTATATTAAATTTGGGAGATGATTTTATGGCTACTATTTTTACAAAAATAATAAATAGAGAAATTCCAGCAACTATTATTTATGAAACTGATAATGTCTTGGCTTTCAAAGATATCAATCCTGCTGCACCTATACATATTTTGATAGTACCTAAAAAAGAAATTCCTACTGTAAATGATATAACTCCTGAAGATAGAGAAATAATAGGAGATATGTATCTTGCCATTGGAAAGATAGCTAAAGACTTAGGAATCGACCAAGAAGGTTATAGAGTTATAGCTAACTGTAATGAGTATGGTGGCCAGGAAGTATTTCACCTGCATTTTCATCTTCTTGGAGGAAAAAATTTAGGTTCTCTGATTTCTTAAAATTTAATTTTATTATTGAGACTGTTTCATAGATTTGAAACAGTTTTTTTATTTTAAAAAAATTAAATATATTTTAATAATATTTTTCTGTGATTATATTAATATGACTTGATAATTTTCAATTCTTTTTATATATTATTATAAAACATATTGACTTTTTTTATTTTTAGTGTATAACTTTTTAACAAAGGTTGATTGTCTAAAACTATGTCTAAAATATTTTAAAAGAGAAATTATATATCAAATTCAAATTCCTTAAGCTTAATAAAGGTACTATAATAATTAGAATTTGACTATAATTAAAGTAGCAGATAATTTTTTTAAAAACTAATTTATTAATCATAATTTTAGTACTATTTTTAACTATTTAATATTTGCTTTGTTTTTTAAACGTTGTTCTAGTCATATATAAAAAGAATGATAAAATATCTTTTTTATATATTTTTTTAATATAAAAAAGTTGATTTTTTCTAAATAAGATATATAATAAAGTATTATAAGTTTTGTCTAAAAAGACGTCTTAAAATATCAGAATACTTTTTACAAGGGAGGATTTATTATGGCAGATGCAAATATTAAAAAACATGGTTTTCTAGATTGGGTGGAAAGAGTAGGAAATAAAATCCCTCATCCTTTTATTCTTTTCTGCTGTTTAGCTGCTGCAATTATAATTATTTCAGCAATATGTACTATTTTTAAGATTCAGGTAGTTGACCCTGTTACAAATAAAGTCGTAATGGCAAAAAGTCTTTTGTCTGCAGAAGGTATAAACTTTATGTTGCAAAATATGGTTAAAAATTTTACTGGTTTCTCTCCTTTAGGACTTGTGTTAGTTATGACACTTGGTATTGGTCTTGCTGAACATGTTGGCCTTGTTTCATCATTTATGAGAAACAGTATCCTTACATTAAAAGATTACCCAAGAATAATAACTTTTATGGTAATGATAATTGGAATATGTGGAAATTTAGCTTCTGATGCTGCCATTGTTGTTATTCCAGTTATATCTGCTTTCATTTTCCTATCTTTAGGAAAACATCCATTGGCAGGTATTGCAGTAGGATATGCTGCCACTACAGCGGGATTCAGTGCTAACCTTTTAGTTGCAGGAACAGATGCACTTCTAGCAGGTATTACAACTGAAGCTGTTAAAATAGTAAATCCTGATATGCAAGTATCAGTAGTTTGTAACTGGTATTTTATGTTTGTCTCTACTTTCCTTCTTGCAATAGTAGGTACTATTGTTACAGAAAAAATAATTGAGCCAAGACTTGGAAAATATACTGGGAAAAAAATAATAACACAAGAAGAAGTTTCTCCTTTAGAGAAAAAAGCTCTAAGAAATTCTGGAATAGCTACTGCAATTTATTTAATTATTTTATTTGTAGCAGTTTTTCCTCAAAATAGTTTTCTTAGAAATGCAAAAACAGGTTCTTTATTAGATTCACCTTTATTGAAAGCTATTATTCCTATACTTTTAATACTTTTTCTAGTTGCTGGTATATCTTATGGTATTACTATGGGAAAAATTAAATCAGCTGGAGATGTACCTAAATATATGACTATTGCCATGAAGGATATGTCTTCATACATTGTTCTAGTATTTATCATTGGACAATTTGTTGCATACTTCAACTGGAGTAAACTTGGATATATACTTGCTGTTAATGGAGCAGAAATGCTTACTTCAATGAACTTGAAAGGAATTCCTCTTTTCATAATGTTTATCTTTTTGACTGCATTTATTAATTTATTTATAGGAAGTGGATCTGCAAAATGGGCTCTGTTAGCTCCTATATTTGTTCCTATGTTCTATATGTTAGGATATGCTCCATCTCTTACTCAAATGCTTTATAGAATAGGGGATTCAACTACTAATATAATTTCTCCACTATTCCCATATATGCCTATTATTTTAGGACTGGCACAAGAATATGATGAAGAATATGGAATGGGGACAGTTATCTCTACTATGCTTCCATATACAATTGCAATGCTTATCATGTGGATAATAATGGCTATTATATGGATATCTTTAGGTATTCCTTTAGGACCTGGAGAAGTACTTTATCTTTAAAAATTAACAAATAACTTATTACTGGAGGCTATTACATGAAATTTTCTGATATAGAAAATATTATAGATAAACATATAGATGAAATAATAGTATTTAGAAGAGATCTACATGAATATCCTGAACTTGGAGGGAATGAAATCAAAACCTCTGCTAAAGTAGCTGAGCAATTAAAAAAATTACCTTTGAGTGTAAGAGAGAATATAGGTGGTCATGGAATAATTGCTGATCTTATTGGAATTGAAAAAGGAAAAACTATTTTATTGAGAGGTGATATGGATGCTCTCCCTATCAATGAAAGCAATAATCTTTCTTTTTCTTCCAAAGTTCCAGATGTGATGCACGCCTGCGGACATGATGTGCATACCTCTATAATTCTTGGTACTGCCATTGTGTTAAGTGAATTAAAAAACAAAATAAAAGGGAATATAAAATTTATGTTTCAGCCAAATGAAGAATCAGCTCCAATTGGTGGTTCTAGAGCTATGATGAATGATGGCCTTTTAGAAAATCCAAAGGTTGATGAAGCTTACGCTCTTCATGTTTTTGGTAACCCTACAGGTACTGTAGCTTTTAGACCTGGAGTAGCAAATTCCAGATCAGATAGAATAACAATAGAAATCAAAGGAAAAAGCAGTCATGGTTCTCTTCCTGGAGAGGGAAGAGATGCTATAGTCACAGCAGCAAATGTTATATCTTCTATTCAAACAATCATCAGCAGAAATATGGGCCCTGGTGAAAATGCCGTGGTTACAATTGGAAAGATAACTGGTGGAAGCAGATACAATGTTGTTTCTGACTATGTAAAATTAGAAGGAACAGTTAGAACTTTTGATACTGGCACTGCTGAGCTTATAAAGAAAAGACTAAATAGAATAGTTATGGATATAGCTGATGCATATGAATGTATAGGAATATTAGACTATCAAGATGGATATGATTTTATGTTCAATGATTTAACTCTTTCTGAAGAAGTTATAAAATCATTAAATCCTTTATTAGGAAAAGATAATATCATTATTCAGCCTAATCCTTTGCCAGCAGGAGAAGATTTTTCATTCATAACTAAAAAAGTTCCTTCTGTTTTTCTATGGCTTGGAACAGAAACTGATTTTAACAAAGGAAAATGTATTCTTCATAATCCTGAATTTATGGCTGATGAAAATTCTATAAAAGTAGGAATAAAAGTTTTATGCAAACTTGTATTAGATAGATTGAATTCTTTGGAATAAATGATACCTAAAAAATAGAAGGCACTATAGTATGTAGTGTCTTTTGTTTTTTATAATTTACAAAAAAGCAGAGATTTATACTATATTCTTCATCTTATCTCTAAGATTTTAGATACAATATATTTTCTCTGCCTTTTAATTAACTCTTTTAAAATGGGGTTTTTATAGAATCATATAAATTCTCCTTCTGTCATAACTTCCCCCTGTTGTTTTAATTAAAACTTGTAACCTAATCCTGCTCCTACTATCCATTCTCCTTTAGTCTTATTCTTTCCAGAATTATTATGAGAATCTCTTTCTACAGAATAAGTTCCTTTTACATCAAATATTACTCCATTTTCTAATTCCAGCGCATATTTAGCATTAAGTCCTATACTATGCTCATTTTTGTGAGCTACAAGAATATCAAAATCGCTTCCACCTTTAAATCTTCCTATGATATATTCCTCATCTGCCCCATCTAATATTCTTGTATAGCTGACTCCTGCTGAAAGTGTACTCTTTCCTTTTTCATGAGGAATTACTTTTTTCAAATCTACTCCCACTTTTCCTACTGTATAATCAAATGATTTAGAATCAGTTTCAATAGCTAGTGTCTTATTTCCTTCATCTGCTCCATCTTGGTCTACATATGTATATGACAGAGTTGCATATGGTTCTAAGAATAAATTATCTCCTATTGGATTAGAATATCTTCCATTCAGATAAATATCATATGTCATATCATTGTAATTGTCTGAATATTTCACTATTGATTCTCCTGTGCTTGAAGCTACCTTGTTTACTGCCAGTCTGTCTGCGTCATAGTCTCCATACTGGAATCCTGCTCCTGCTGTTACTTTTAGATTTCCAATATATTTCTTAGCATAAGCTCCTAAATACATTGCACTTCCATCTACTTTTGAGTCGTTAGACAAGTCAGATTTTAATTTATTTCCTCCAATTACTACCCCAGAAGTAAGTGTATCAGATACTCCATATTCTCCGAGCATATATGCTCCAGTTATCTTAGTATCTGCATCCATGTCAGAACTTCCTATGTCATAAGTATAATATCCTTTTCCAAAGTATGTATCTTTAGTTCCTCCATCTACATGAGTAAGTCCACCATATATCATCCATTTTCCTGTGTTAGCTTTAAATTGGTTCTCTGTCACTATTTCTCTGAACATTCCTGTTGATTTTCTTGAAAGTTCACTAGAGTATGAATATGGATTTCCTACATAGATATCATTCAAATATCCTAAGAATGTTGACAGCTTTTCATCATTATCTACATTAAAGTTTCCTAATTCATCTACTGAAAGAATACTATGATATATTTTATTTAATTTTTCATAGGCTAAATCATCAGGAGCTGTTGCTTTAGTTGGAAGATTATTTTTAGCTGTAACTTCCACTTCTTTAGGCCTAGATGTTCTCTTCACAGAATGAAGTTCTGATGTTGTTGTAAAAGTTACATCTTCTTGATATTCTCCTTCATATTCTGTTACCAAACTTCCATCTAGATCAAGATTTCCAAAAGATATTATAGTAGTCATTCCAGCTCCATTTAGAGCAAGAAGAAGTTTTCCTCCATTTTCAGATTTTATTATTCCTGTATTTCCATATAGTGCATGACCTACAATTTTATCTATTCCACTTGAACTATCTATTTTAGTTGAATCTAGTCTTAGAGTAAGTACTCCATTTTCACCTATTGTTATATTTTCTGCATCTGTCACTTTTAAGCCTGTAGAATTTCCACTGCTGTCAACTATTGTTTCAAATAGAGTTATATTTGTGCTTATATTCATACTTTCAAAGCCAGAGATATTATGAAGAATATTTATTTCTCCACCAGTTGAAGTTCTTGTTCCTGTTGAATTAAAATTAAGAGTATCATTATTATCTGCGCCACCATCAAGAGTTCCATTGAGAATACTTCCAGTTTCTATTGTAAGTATATCATCTCCAGTCCCCATATTTATTTTTCCGTTGATTATTGTCCCTTCTCCTACTATGAGAGTATCAGCTCCATCTCCCATATCTATTTTTCCATTAATTATAGTATTTTGAGTGCCTATTGTCCCATTTGAATATGCAATATCTCCAGATTGAAGTATTAGTATATTTTTATTACTGCTTCCTATTATTGTTTCACTTGCTCCATCTGCTCCGCCATTTACTATTGTTCCTGATAGTCTTAATTCTCCACCTGCTGTATCAAATTTTACTGCTGTTTTATAGGCATTAATTATAGAGCCTTTTATTTCTCCTGAACCTGAAACATTCAATGTATTATTCTTTCCATTTAGTATTGAATTGTCAAATTCATTAGTTCCTCCAGAAATTACAAAACTATCTGTTGATGTTCCTATCCCTGAACCACCTTGTATAACAGCATTTTGTATAGTCATTGCTCTTTTTATTTCATTTCCACTTTCGTCATGTCCTGTTGTTATTTCTATTGGATCTGTACTCTGTTTATTATTATCAATACTTACCTTTCCATCTATATCATTGATATACAGTCCATAATTTGTTATTGTTATCCCACCATCTACTACTGAATTTCCTTTCGTTGCTAGTAGTCCATAATTATTTGCTGGATTTATATTTCCTCCATCATTTTTTATAGCATTCATAGTTCCAAATATAACTCCTGTATTTATTAGATTTTCTATTCTGCTACTACTATCATTATAAATTCCATAACCATCATTCTCTATTCCTGTTATTGATCCACTATTTGTTAGATTTTCTATACTGCTACTATTATTATTAGAAATTCCATAAGAATGACCAGAACCATTCCCTATTCCTGTTATTGATCCACTGTTTGTTAGAGTTTCTATTCTACTATCTGCATTAGAAATTCCATAACCAGTATATCGTGTTCCTGATATTAATCCTCTATTTGTTAGGCTTTCTATACTGCTCTTATTATTAGAAATTCCATAACCAAAAATACTATCCCCTATTCCCAATATTAATCCACTATTTGTTACGCTTTCTATACTGCTACTATTATTAGAAATTCCATAACCAGAAGCAATATCTGTTCCTGTTATTGATCCACTGTTTGTTACGCTTTCTATACTACTACTATTATTAGAAATTCCATAAGAATGACCAGAACCATTCCCTATTCCTGTTATTGATCCACTGTTTATTAGAGTTTCTATTCTACTATTATCTGCATTAGAAATCCCAGAACCATTATATCCTGTTGTTGATATTAATCCACTATTTGTTAGGTTTCTTATACTACTACTATTATTATTAGAAATTCCATAACTTTTATAATACCCTGTTCCTGTTATTGATCCACTGTTTGTTAAGTTTTCTATACTGCTACTATTATTAAAAATTCCAGAACCAGAATCATGATTAGAACCAGAACCAATACCTGTTCCTATTGCTGATACTAATCCGCTGTTTGTTAGGGTTCCTATACTGCTACTACTATCATTATAAATTCCATAACCAGAACTATTATTCTTTGTTCCTATTCCTGATATTAACCCACTATTTGTTAGGCTTTCTATACTGCTACCCCCATTAGCAATTCCATAACCACCACTAGCCCCTGTTCCTGATATTAATCCACTATTTGTTAGAATTCCTATTCCATTACTCACATTAAAAATTCCCCAACCATTACTCTTCCCTGTTCCTGTTATTGAAGCATTATTTATAAAATTCAAGTCATTTAAATCTCCACTCAAGCTTAATCCATAGCCTATTGTAGAACTAATATTGTTTGTTCCAGACAAAGTTATATTATTTATATAATCAGTTTCATTCCATGTATTTTCACTATATGGATTTCCATCTTTCCATTCTCCATCTGTACCACTAGTTGTATCAATACTGAATTTTATTCCGTTCTCTTCTTTTATTCCCAGATAATCATCAGCTTTAACCATTACTGTACATGAAAGTAAAAATCCTACTACTGCTCCTACTGTGATATTTCTTCCTCTCTTTTTGTTGCTGCTTTTTATAGTCTTTATAATCTTTTCGATCATCTTTTCCCTCCATGAAATTTAATTCAATTTAAAAGTAAAAACTCGTTATAACATTCTCAAATTGGCATAAAAAAAATATAATTCTATTCAATAAATGTTCACATTTATAAATAAAAGTATACTTGCAAATATTTTTCAATTTTAAAGAGTATTATTTGCAAATCAAATATTGACTTTTGATTAAATTTGAGATATTATCTATCATAGCAGCATAGTATTTAATGATTGGTTTAAAGAATTTTTTAGAAACAAAAATTTGTTAACTGTTCTCTTTTATTTATAAATACGAACTTTTTTTATTCCTTTTTCTTCTGCTCTATTCTCATGAATTCCAACTTTAGAGGAAACTTTTATAAAATTTCTTTTAGGGAATTATTTTTAAATTTTTTTGTAATATAAAAAAATACAGAGATTTTACTCTCTGCACTTTATTTTTTCTTTCAGCTTCTATTCTGTTTTATCAGCTGTTCCTCTATCCTTGTCATTCTCTATTCTATCCTGTATATTCTCCTTTCTGAATTTCTCAACAAAGATTCTTTTTTTTCACAAACTGTCTTGTCTACTTTTTTCTTCTTCTACCTTTCCAAATTTTGCAGCAGGACAGGGAACTGAAACGGTATAATAGTGTCATAGATATTTAGTCTGTAGTATGATACAATATTTTCACAAGATGATTTTATATTGATAAATAAACAAATTAGAATTTGGGAGGCAAATGCAATGGGTAAAGAGTATATAATTCCAGCCTGTTCTGGAATAAAAATTGATGTTAAACAAGATCAAAGTATTACAGTAATTGATATTGAAGGTGGTCAAGTAGTAGATTTTTTTGCTGAAGTGAATGGAAATGCAAATGAATTTCTTTCAACTGGAGTAACAATTGACTGTAACGAATCTTTGAAATTGAATATTGGAGATATTATCTATACAAACCTATACCATCCCATGATGCAGGTGCTTTCTGATGATGTTGGAGAACACGATCTGCTCCATCCATGTTGCAGAACTGAAATGTATGACTTCTTTTATCATAATGGTGAAGAACACCCAAACTGCTTTGATAATATCAATAAGGCTCTTGAAAAACAACATGTTATCATTACACCTGTCAACTTGTTCATGCATACAAAAATCAATGCCAATGGTAAAATCTCAGTAGAAGAACCTATTTCCAAAGCAGGTGATAAAATTATATTAAAAGCACTAATGGATATTACACTAGGAGTTGCTGCTTGTAGCGTTTCTGAAAGTAAATGCAACAGTGGAAAGTGTTCTCCTATCAAAATTATTATTGATTAAAACAATTCAAGTTTGTAAAACTAAAAAATAAGGCTTCCTTTACTTTATATAATATGAGAGTATAAAAAAGCAGTATTCCTGTTTTCCTACATGGAACAGGTAATGCTGCTTGTATGATGGTGTGTTGTGCTTCTCTCTTTAATTATTGACATACCATTTTTAAATAAAATAATGGTATAGGATCTATCTTCAAAAGGATTTCAACAGCATATCAAAGCTAACTTCATAGAAATGATAAGATATATTTTTTCATAACTTTTTCTCCTTCAATAATTTTTTATATTCTTAACTATAATATATACCAGTAAATTATGTTCTGACTATGTCAAAAAAAATTATAAAGATATAGTTAATTCTGCATTTGCTCTATGATACATTTTATATTTTCCTCAACACTCTTTATTCCATCTATTCGTATGATAGTACAATTTAAAGATTCTACCCATTCTTTAACAACATTCTCAGTTCTAGATTTAACAAAATTTAAGAAACTCTTCTCCTGTTCATATAAATCTCCACCTGGCAACATTCTATTGCCAAATTTTTCTAAAGAACGTTGTTTAACTCTTTGTATCCGAATATCCTTTGGAACATCAATCAGTATAGCATATTGAAAAAATTGATAAATAGATTCTTCATAATCTGCCTTTCCAGATGCAAAGACAAAATTTTTATGTGTTTTAATTTCACTTAAAAAAAGTGTTTCAACTTCTTCACGAGTACGTGAAGAAGTATAGATATAATGAGTATCTATTTTGGGAAAATATAAATCTTCATCATCAATAAAATAGAAATTCAATTTTTTTGCTAAATTTTTTCCCAGTGTACTCTTTCCAGCACCATTTAAACCACATATAATAATTCCTGTTCCCATAAATTCTCTCCATTTTGTTGATATTAATATATTCCAATAAAGAATTTTACAAAGCAAAATATAAGTTCTTTATGCTTGCTATATAATTTTGTCCATAAAACCAGAATAAAAAAGAATGTCTGCATACAACATCCTTTTCATATTATTAGAATTTAAATTTATATACCTTTTTAGGCCGTCCTCTGTTTATCTTCTCAATGGAGTAACCTGCCATTTTATTCTCTTCAAGTTTAAGAAGTATTCTGCTTGTTGTTCTCTCAGTGGTATTAAGATATTTTGCCAGTTTATCTATTGTTACTTCTTCACCCCTTTTATAAAGCTCTATAAGCTCTCTTGCCTTTTCTCCAGATATATTTATTCCTTTTAATCTTTCTATTATCTCTAAATCCTTTTTGCTTTCTTCAGAAGCTTCTGTAAGAACTGTACTACCACCAGCTTCTGTTAAACACAAGACTTCTCCATTAGATTCTACATTTTTTTTGTATGATTCATCAGCATAAAATCTAGCTTCACTTATACTTGCTCCCCCACCCCAGCCAATATTCACTTTTGATTTATACTCTTTTTTAATTATCTCCTTAGGATTAATATTTAGAAATTCTTTTTTCAGCATAAATACTTCTACATAATCCTCTACTCTTTGAGTAATGAAATTTTTAAAGTCATATCCAAGTCTGTTTTTTAGTTCATTTATATCTTCATCAGAAGTTATTTTTCCCATTATTATTTCTTTACTGTCAGATTTAGAAGCTTTAATATCCCTTACAGCAAATTCAACTGTTTCTTTTATAGTATTTTTAGATGGAAATAAAAATATATGAGGTACATCTAAGGTATCCAAAAATGAAAGCATATTACTTATTCTTGTTAAAATCAAATCAACTTTATTCTCAGCTATCAGCCTAAGATACTTTTCTTTAAAGTTTTCATATAATTTTACATCACTGTAATCTAATGGAAGAAATATAGGCTCTTTGCCTTTTATAAAAGTATCTTCCAGCCAATATTCCTTTTCGGCCTCAGACACAAAGTCTATATAGACTCTTGAAAAATCTATTCCCGGATTCTCTGATAGTACCTGAAATAGACACTTATATAATTCATATTTTGCAATTTCTATATAATACACAGGTGTAGTTATTTTTGTATTTTTTCTTATAATCTCAAAACCAATAGGCCCACTGGTAACAACTCCATCAAATTTATGAGCATTTTCTCTATATATATCTTTTAATTGGTTAAGATTATCATAAAAAATATATTCCTTTTCTCCTTCTACATCTTTTAATGCATCTCTTACATATGAGTAAGAATTTTTAGGAGTTAAAATTGCTATTTTTATCATAAACTTTTCCTTTCATTCATTATTGTTTATAATAATTATATCACATTTTTAAAAAACTTATGATTTTCATTTTATTTACATTAGTTTTGAGTTATAATATCTTTATAAGTACTTAGATTTATACAATAAAGGAGGAGAGTATTTTGTGGTTTTTTATTACTTTTTTTGTTGGATTAATTGGAGCTGGAATTGCCTTAAAATACAAAGTTCCTGCTGGAGCTATGATAGGTTCTCTATTTGCAGTTGCTGTTTTCAGCATTGTTACAGGAAAAGCTTATCTTCCTCAGAGTTATAAAGTTATTGCTCAAATATCCACTGGTGCATTTATAGGTGCTCGTATAAAATACAATGACATTGTTGAGCTGAAAAAAGTTCTTAAACCTGCTGTTATAATGGTAATTCTCATGGCTTTAATCAATTTTGTGATGGGATACTTCCTTTATAAATCATCTGATATGGATATGAAAACAGCTCTTTTCTGTACTGCTTCTGGGGGAATAATGGATATGACTCTTATAGCTTATGATTTTGGAGCTGATACATCTAAAGTAGCTGTTATGCAGATGATGCGTCTGGTTTCTGTTATGTGCCTTATTCCAGTTCTTATAAAGGGAGTTATCAGATATTACAAGTCTAAATCTCCTACTGATAATATTGATCCAATAAAAATATCTGAAGAAAAAATTAGCAAGAATGAAAAAGAAAAAGTCCCTTTTATGATAGATTTGAAAAAAATAGTTATAACAATGGTGATTGGAACTATCTCTGGTTTTATTGGATATTTTGCTGGTATTCCTGCTGGTGCTATGAGTATATCTATGGCTGGAACAGCGGCATATAATATAAAAACTAATAAAGCTTTTATGCCTATAAAACTAAGACAGTTTATTCAAGTGCTGGGAGGAGCTTTAATAGGTGCTAAAATAACTATGGGAGACCTTCTTGGGCTGAAAACAATTGCAATTCCTGTTATTATAGTTATCAGTGGCTTCTGTCTTATGAATCTTATTCTTGGTATAATGGTATACAAAATAAGTGATTTCAATATTCCTACATCTATGTTTTCTGCTGCTCCTGGAGGAATATCTGACATAGCTATTATAGCTGGTGAATTAGGTGCTGATACTCCTAAAGTAGCTGTTATGCAGTTCATAAGATTAGTATGTGTAATAGCTTTTTACCCTATTTTAATCAAAATAATAGTGCAATATTTTTAATAGAATTTACCATTTAAAAAAAGGAACTCTATAAATTAAAGAAAAAGCTGACAAGAAGGAAAACTTCAAGACAGCTTTTTGGCAATTGAGCTATTTTAAGTTTGCAACAGCCCCTTTAACTTTCTATATACTTTTTAGTAAAAAATTTGAATTCTGTTTCTGATATAACTACTGATGCAAATATCAGCAGACCTCCCAAAACAGTTTTTATTGTTACTGGATCTCCTAAAAGAATAACAGAAGTTATTGCTCCAAAAAGTATCTCAGTAGATAATATGAGAGATGCTGTTGAAGACTCAACATATTTCTGAGCTGTTGTTTGAACTAGATATGCAATTAAGGTATTGAATATTATTAAAAATCCCACTGCCATTATCTGCGCACTTGTAAGTTTTGTAGTAACAATAGAAAAGTTTTCATAAGTTATATTCAACAGAAGCGTAAGTAATCCTCCACTAAACATTTGAAAAGCATTTATAACTATTGGATTCATATTACCTATTTTAGCTCCTATTACAGATATTTGAAGAGCAAAGAAAAAAGCACATATCAATGTCAGTACATCTCCATAATTCATTGATAAATCTCCATCTAAAGATAGAAAGCCTATTCCTGTAAAACATATTATAGAAGATAAATAAGTTATCCATTTAGGTCTTTTTTTAGTAAGCATCCACAGCATAAATGGCACACATACAACATAAGCTCCAGTTATAAAAGCATTTTTTGATGAAGTTGTATGCATAAGTCCTACTGTCTGTAATGAGAAAGCAGTTCCTAATATTAATCCAGCTCCCAGCCCAAGTTTCATTTCATCTTTTGTTATCTTCACTTTTTTTATAAAAAGGAATAAAAATATTAAGAGGGAAGCTATTAAAAATCTTAAACTCATAATAGCATTTGGTGCCATCCCACTATCTAATGCTATTTTTGTTATAGGAAAACCTCCACCCCAAGTTGCTGCTACACACACCAACGCAATTTTACATACAGTCTTTTTCTGCACAGTTATCACTCCTTACATCTATTCTGCTCTTATATAATACTCTATATTTCAAATAAAATCAATTTAAAATAATACTATTACATTTAAAGAGTGATTTCCATTTCATCTTCAGATATTACTATTCCTATTTTTTCCACTTTTTCTTTTAATTCTTTATCTGTAAATAAAAGATTAGTGTGATTAAAATGAGTTAATATAACTTTTTTATCTTTTAAATTCCATTTATTTTTCTCTATAAATTTTATTGTTTCCTCTACAGTAGGGTGAGGAATTTCTTTAAAGTTTCTTCCTCTTAAGTTTCCAATTTCTTCCTTTGTATAAAAAGTAGCATCTACTGCTAAATAATCACATTGTTTAAAAATATCATTTAGTTGATTTTCAAAACCTTCCCAACTATCTATATCAGGGACAAAGAAAAAACTTTTCTTTCCTTTTACTATAAAACCATGTGTATCTGCAAACTCATTTCTATGAGGAACTTCCACTGGAATTATTCTTATATCATTATCTAAAACTAATTCTTTTCCATTTTCAAATTCTACCAATTCTATGTTTTTAAGTTTTACTAGTTGACTCCATGGAGCATTATTTTTTAAAAACTCCGCCATTTTTCTGCTCACATATACTTTTATTTCTTTTGAATTGAGAGCTTCTTTTCCTAAATACATTAATCCTGTATAATGCCCCATATGTGCATGTGTCAAAAATATTCCATCTAGCTTTCCATTTTTATCTGCTATAAAACTTTGATATTGTTTAGAAAAACTAGGTGTTGCCTCTATCATATATCTATTTCCTGTTTCAGTATTTTCTATCCCAATTGCTGCCTGAAGTATTTCTTTTCTTTTTCCTGCCTTTATATCACTGCACATTTCACATTTACATCCAATTTGTGGTATTCCCCCATCTTGTGCTGTACCCAAGAATTTTACTATTACACTCATCATTTCCTCCTGCTTTATATTTTATATCTATTATATTATCTAATAAACTATTTTTATACAAGTTATTTTAATAATGAAAAGTTTTTTTCGAATATTTAATGTTCATTTATGGATTATTTTTTAATCACATTTATATAAAAAATCTATTTCATATAAACTATGAATTGATTAAAAGATTGACTATGAAATTATAGTGTGATATCATAAGGAGGTAGAACAATGACAGTTTGTTTCTAATACCCATGGTTCACTCATGTGAACAACCCATATAACCCTGACTTACTTAGGTTGGGGTTTCCCTTATTAATAAATAAAATATATTTTAAATAAATAATTTTGTTTAATTTATGACCAAAAACAAGCTTTGTGATTGGAGCTTATTTCATATAAACCATACAATTTTAGGATATTCCTAATCCTAAAGAAAGAGATCATAGTTTATTTCTACTGATCTCTTTTTTTATTAAGCTATCCCAATTAATTGTCTTAATTCTAAAAGGTCTTTTATTTCATAATCAGGTTTTATATTTTCTATACCAATTTCACTATTTGGATTATACCAGCATGTTATTATTCCAGCATTTTTACCACCTTGTATATCAGCAGTAAGGGAGTCTCCTATTATTATTATTTTCTCTTTTGGTATATTTTCTATTTTTTGAAATATATATTCAAAATATTCTTTATGAGGTTTGTTATACCCAATTTCTTCTGATACAAACATATAGTCCAAATATTTATCTAATCCAGTTTTTTTTATTCTTCTTATTTGAATATCATTTCCCCCATTAGAAGCTACTCCTATTTTTACTTTATTTGCATGAAGCTCTTTACATATTTCCATAGCATTATTCAAAAGATATGCTCCTTCTTTCAGCTTATCTCTATATTTAAAATTAAATATATCTATATCAGTTTCTATTTTATATTCTGAAAAAAGCTGTTCATATCTTTTATACGCCAGTTGCTTTTTATCAATAAGCCCTTTTTCCAACTGCCTCCAATAAAAAATGTTTATTTCATGATATCTATTTAAAATTTCATTGTTGCAGTCAAAATTATACTCTTTTAATGTTTCTGCCAGTGCATTCTTTTCAGCTAAATCAAAATCAAGAAGTGTTCCATCTATATCAAATAATATCAGATCAAATTTCATCCTTTCTCCCTTTGTTACCTTATAAAAAAAATTAATATTTCATTCTTTTAATAAACAACTATCACTTTAAAAAATTTTATTTTAAAGTATTCATAAGTAACTTAATTATATCATATAAACTCTAAAAACATATTTAAAGTATTTATTTTAAGTAGAAAAATTTCATTAAAAATGTTAGAATTTATTGAAATGTTTTTTGACTGGAGGAGAAATGGCTGTTTATACAGTTCTTGATATAGAGGATATTACCACTATTTTAGCTAAATATAATCTTATTCCTTTACAATATGAGGGAATAAAAGATGGAATACTTAATACTAACTACCTTATTTCCACTGCAAAAGGAAAATTTGTATTGAGAGTTTTAGAGGGGCATCGCAGTTATGAAGCCGAAAAAGAAGAATTAGATTTTCTTTTGGAATTAAATACAATAATTCCTTGCTCTGTTCCCTACAGTACCACAGATGGTGAAGTATTGATAAAGTATAACGGAAAAATGATAAGCCTTTTTTATTTTATTGAAGGTGAGAAACTTACTGAAATAAATGAACATTTTTTATCTGAAATTGGAATATTACTAGGTAAGATGCATCTTTTTTCTAAAAATAAAAAATTGAACAGGAAAACAAGAATAGATGAAAAGTACTACTTTTCAAAAATAGACATGCAGCAGATTTCTATAACAAAAGAAGAGAAAAAAATTCTTTTATCTCTATATGACAAAATTTCTATGATAGATTTTTCTTCTCTTCCCTGTGGTATAATCCATAATGATATTTTTCCAGACAATATTCTCATAAAAGATGGAGCTATTTCTGGAGTTATTGACTTTAATGATTCTACTTATGCTCCCTTTATTTTTGATCTTGGAATAGTTATAAATTACTGGATAAGAATAAATAATTTTTCACCAGAAACTGAAAATAGATATATTAAAATATTTTTAAACTCTTATGAAAGTATCAGAAAACTTTCTGCAGCAGAAAAATCTCTTTTAAATATGGGAATATTAAAAATGGCTCTTGCCTTTATTTTTCTGAGAATAAATAAATTCTCTGTAGAAGATAATCAAAATATTTTAATAGAAGATAAAACTTATTATGAACTTTTTCCATTATTAAAATACTATCATAATATAGAATTATAGAAAAAAATAATTGACACTTATTCTATTTTATGATAATATATCTTAGTTCAAAAGCCCCGTTCGTTCAGTGGTAAGGACATCAGATTTTCACTCTGGCAACAGGGGTTCGATTCCCCTACGGGGTACCACTATGTATTTAAGCTCAAAACTATTTGGTTTTGAGTTTTTTTATTCCTATTTATCCTTTTTATTCTCTATCCTATAGAGATAATGAAGTATATCTTCATTATAGTATTGTGTTATAAACTCTTTTATTCTTTAAAAGTGTTGATAAATTTTCTAAATCATTTTCTGTCATTTCTCTCAAATATAATCATCCGTTTCTAATATCATCCTTACCACCTTGTACTTAATCAATTTTTATATTATTTCTATTTTATCTTTCCAATTTTCTTTTTTATAATACAGCCATCCTATTACTGCTGGAATTATAGGAGAAACTGCCTGGCTTATATATAGACTATTTACCCCATATGAAAGAAAATAAGTAAAAAGAAAACTTAAAAATAACTTTATAATTATTGAATCAAGAAAAGAATTCAACATTGCTAAAAAAGAATTTCCTACACCTATTGTAAAAGAATCATAAATATACATTGCTGAATATATCAAACTATTTACTGAACAGCAGATTCTCAAATATTTTACTCCCTCTGTTATTATAGTTTGATTCTCTTTTTCAAATATCATTACCAATCTCTCAGCAGTTAATTGAACAAATATAACCATCATCAATGTCAGCAAAAAACTAATTTTTACTCCAGTTTTCACCACTTCTTTAACTCTTTTTATTTTCCCAGCCCCTATATTCTGCCCTGTCATAGCTGTAACTGTCTGTCCCACTGCCCAACAGGGCATTCCTGCAAAAGTATTTATTTTCAATCCAATTCCTGAAGCAGCAGATATTATCATTCCATATCCATTAAATAACCCAGTCATTATCAAATATGCTATATTGATTATGATCATCTGTAGAGCTGCTGATATACCAATTTTTAGAACATTTTTTATCACTTCTTTTTTTACATACTTAAAAGAAAATTCAAATATATTTTCATATCTTTTTAAATATAATATTGCCAATAAAAAAGAGACTCCTTGAGAAATAATTGTAGCAACTGCTGCTCCTTTAATCCCCATATTCATACTTCCTACTAGGAAAAAATCCAATCCTATATTCAAGATTGCTGCTGTTAAAACAAAATATAAAGGTTTTTGTGAATCCCCTATTCCTTTCATTATCGAACTCACACTATTATAACCAAAAACAAATATGCTTCCCAGATAAATTATATTCATGTATTCTATGGACTCTTGTAATGCTTCCTCAGGTACTCTAAGCAAAATAAATACATATCTGCATGTCAGCATTCCTAATACTGTAACTGCTATGGATATAATTATTATAAGGAAAAATATTGAGTTTATAACTTCTTTACAACTCTCATTATTTTTCTTTCCTCTATATTGTGCCATTAATACAGTTCCACCTAAAGTTATTCCAATACATATTGAATTTATTATAAAACACAGCATTGAAGTATTGCTTATGGCTACAACACCTCTGCTCCCTACTATTCTTCCTACTATTACCATATCTGCAATATTATAAAATGCCTGTAGTAAATTTGCTATAAATAATGGCACAGCAAATTTTATCAATTGTGCAGATACTTTTCCTGTTGTTAGATCTATTTCTGTATTTTTCATTTGATATCTCCTTAAATATAAATTTTACAAAAAATAAAAAAACAGAAGTCATTCCTTCTGTCCAATTTTTTTGTAACAAAAGGCTTGGAAACATCTACCCAGCCTTCATATTTTCAAAAACATATCAAAATAAAACATATGAGTCATATGTTTTCAGATAATTATTTTTGATGAATAATTAAGAATGGCTCTGTACAATGTTTCATCTATCCAATTGTCAGAGCTTGTCAATATACAAAACTTCCCTAATAGCATTTCAAACATAAAGCACTCTCCTTATGCAATATATTTTAATTATACATTTTCTTCTTCTCTATGTCAATTTAAAAAGAGATCAGTAAAATACTGACCTCTTTTTTTATTTTTTAATTAGAATTCTTTTCCACCAGATACAACTATATCTTTTTGATAAGTTTTAACTGCTTTTATTGATACTTCTAAAGCTTTTGTAATTCTTGATAATTCCATATATGGTGTATTTTTCTTATCTATTACTTGTTCAGGTATATATGGAACATGAATAAATCCACCTCTAATATTATTTAATTTATTTTTATTTAAATAATATAATAGAGAATACATAATGTGATTGCACACATATGTTCCTGCTGTATTAGATACTGCTGCTGGGATAGAAGCTTTTTTCAATTCTTCCACCATTCCTTTTATTGGAAGAGAAGTAAAGTATGCCGTATCTCCATCTTCAAATACAGGAGTATCTACTGGTTGATATCCCTCATTATCAGGTATTCTTCCATCATCTAAATTTATAGCTACTCTTTCTACACAAAATTCATATCTTCCTCCTGCCTGACCTACACATATTACTACATCAGGCTTTACAGAATCTATATTTTCAAATAATTTTTTCGCTGATTTTTTGAATACAGTTGGAATTTGAAGTTTTATTACTTCTATTCCATCAATATTATCAGGTAAAGCTCTTACTGCCTCCCATGCAGGATTTACTTTTTCTCCTCCAAATGGATCAAAACCAGTTATTAATACTTTCATATATTACCTCCTCAGTTTTTCTTTACTTTATTTAAATTGCCAATTAGAAAGCAAATAAATACATTATAATAATATGGATTATAAGCATTACTATAGCTATTGGAGCTTGAACAAATATAACACTATTCTTGTTTTCCATTTCCAAAATAGATGCTGGAACAATATTAAAGTTAGCTGCCATAGGTGTCATTAAAGTTCCGCAGTATCCTGCTGTTAATCCCAAAGCTCCAACTAGTGCTGGATTAGCTCCTAAATTAATAACAAATGGAACTCCTATTCCTGCTGTAATAACTGCAAAAGCTGCAAAGGCATTTCCCATTATCATCGTAAACACTGCCATAGCTACACAGTATCCTATTACTCCAAACAATCTATTTCCATCTGGAATAACTCCTCCCATTAACGAAGCAATAACTTCTCCTACTCCAGCTTTAGCAAATACAGATCCCAATGCTCCAAGAAGCTGTGGTAAAATAACTGTTGCTCCCATTTGCTGTAATATTCTTGAAGACTCATGAGGTATCATAGCAGGTGATTCTTTAGTTACTATTAGAGATATAACAAGAGCAGCCAATGCTCCCCCTCCAAGCCCTACAAGACCCCCTAATGGAGTGAACTGAGCTATTGCAAAAGCTACTATCCCTATTGATAAAGCAGGAAAAAATATAAGGTTTCCTAATTTTGCTGCTTGTTTTTCTCTAAATTCTTCACTGCTGTTTGCCAGTGATCCTATTTTTATATTTTTAGTAGCTGTAATCAATCCCATTACAAGAAGAGAAGCTCCTACTATAACTGGCTTTATATATGGCCCTAATATAAATACAAGTCCAAAGATTATCCAGAACGCTGCACTTCCAATTCTTTTATCATTTTTCTGATCTCTCAAAGCATATATTCCACATAGTATGGAAATTACTCCACAAATAACATACATTATTTCTAAAATTAAATTTATAGTTTCTTTCATTTAGCTCTCCCCCATTATCTCTTAGTATTTCTCAAACTCTTATCAAACATATAGTTTCTTATAATAGAAACAACTATTGAAATTACTGCAACTGGAATACTACATTTTGCTACAGCATAAGGTTCAACATTTGTAATTCCTAGTTCTTTAAGAGTTCCAACTATTAATAGTACACCTGATGAGGCTATAAATACATTTTGCCCATAGAAGTTTCCATAGTTTTCCATACTTGTAGCAAGAGCTTTCAATTTTTCATCAGTTTTAGCATCTACTGTTCCCTCTTTTTCTGCTGCTCCTTTTACCATTGGATAAATAAGAGGTCTAATAAATTGTACATGACCACTTAATCTGAGTGAAAATGCTGCTGCTATTGTTCTTATAACAACATAAATACTCAAAACCTTTCCACTAGTAGCTCCTTTTAATTCAGAAATACATTTTGCTGCTCTTTCTCTAAGTCCATTTCTTTCTAAAATTCCAACTACTGCTAATGTTAAAAGAAGAAGAGTCATGTATCTTGTACTTACAAAAGCTTTTCCCAGTACTTCAAGAATTTCAATAAATCCCATGTCTGCAACTAAACCTGTTGCTACTCCAGCTATAAGTACAACAGCTATAGTATCAAATTTTAACACAAATCCTAAAAGTATTATCAATACTCCTATTAACTTAATCATAATTTCCTCCTTGAATATCTTAATTACATAAATATCATTATCCTATTTTATAGCATATTTTATTCAAATTTAAAAGTAAATTTTTCTTCAAATGTTTCTTCATTTCTATTTTAAAATATTAAGACTCAAAAAATTAAAAAATGAAATTTTTTTTCCTTGAATAATTTTCCATTAATTTAAAATTAAAAAAACACTTTATTTTTAAAATTAAAAAAGTAATTAAAACTATATTGAAATTAATTAATTTATTAAAAAATTAAATTTATTACAAAAAAATAAGGATAAGTTATCTAAAAAAAATTATTACTTACCCTTATTTTAATTATTTTCTACTATCATTCCTTTTTTATATTTCTCTATTTTTTCAAGAGAACCATTTTCAGAATAAAATTTCCATTCACCATCAAGAAGACCATTTTTATAAAAACCATCACTTGCAACTACTCCATTTTCATAAAACGATATATAGTTCCCATCTAACTTAAAATTATAATAATTTCCTATAGTAGAAATTTTCCCATCTTCATAATATATTTTAAACTTTCCATTTTTTCTTACTTTATATATATTTTCCAATTTTATTTTATCTTCTAAATTATTTAAAGAAACTTTTTTCTTAAAATTCACTAAATTAAAAGCTGCAAAAAAAGTTAAAATTATTACCCCCATTTTCAATTTCATTCCCCACCCCTATTTAATTCTTTAAAATTATTATTTATAATATTTTACATAATAAATTAAACATATTCAAGTATTTTTATTCTTTATTTTTTAAATTTAACCTCTACTGACATATGATTAATTATAAAAAATATTTAAAATTTTCATTTTTCTTTTTTTGAACAACTACTAATCTAGTTCATTGTAATTCCCATAAAAAAATGGTAGAATAATTTTATTATAATTAATTCTAAAATTGAGGTCACTTTATGGAAAAAAATTCCACTTTTCTTAAATCTAAAAAAATAATATTGATAGATAAAACAAATTTTGAATCTTCTATATCTCATATTTTAAGAGATTCAGATATAAATTATTTGATATTTCTAATTTTCCAAAGTAACATTGAAGAAAATCTTGAGCTTCTTAGAGAACTCAAAAGATACTTTTTTAATCCTTCTAAACATGAATATCTACATAATACAATAATATTTACTGAAAGAGAATATCTTGCAAATGATATGGGTGTTAAAGCCGTTATTACAGTTAAAAATATTCAGCTTTTTGACATTAATTTTTTAAATTCATTATATGAAAAATATAATTTTTCAGAAAGAACATTAGAAAATTTCCTTGTAGAACATTCAGCAGAATTTTCATATAAAATAGATATATATGATGAGGATGATCCATGGATTACATCTGTCAATGGTATTGGGCTTCTTTTTATCAGTGATACTACATATGATAAAATTATGTGCAACTATCATAAAGTCAAAAATCTTTATCCAGATATTACTATAGTCACTTTTAAAGGAAAAGATGACAGTAAACCTCTTGGTCTTCTTAAAATGATTGGAGCAGATGCACATATTACTTTGGGAATTACAAGCACAAAAAATATTGAGTATACTAAGCGTATTGATGCCTTAGTATATAATAGAAGTCCTTATTCCGAAACTAACCTTAAAAAATTTGTAATAGAAATGCTGAAAGAAAAAAATTTTAAAAATAATTTATTCTTTTTTAGAGATTTTCTTGGAATTCCAGAAAAAAATTTTGATGCTGATTTATTTTATGATGAAGAGGAAGAAATAAACAAAAAAGAAGAGAAATATTTTAGATTGAAAGTAATTGCTGCAAATAAAGAAGATAATTCTAAAAATTCTATAGAAAAAGACTGTATATATTTATGCAGAGAAAAAGAAAAAAATAAAAGTGAGATATACCATTTCGAAAGAATTGAAAAAATTGATTAATTTTATATACTAAAAATCCTCCTAAAAAATTAGGAGGATTTTCATATAATATCTTGGGGAAAGATTTTATATAATTATTATATGATATTTTTGTGACGATTTCGTGACAAAAATCTTTATTTTTTAAGAAATATTTTCATAAAAATGACAGCTCTCTATACTGTTCTGTACAAAGAGCTGCTTTAATTTTATAATAAGATATTTCTTATTAAGTCCTCTATATTCTTATAACAGTTAGGATAGTAAATTTTAGGCTTATCCAGAAGTATTACTTCTATTCCTTTTTCGTTACAGGCATCTATTTTTTCCCTTTCTCCTCCTGTATCTCCACCTTTTTTAGTCACCATATATTTTATATTAAGCTGTTCTATCATTGCTTTGTTCATATTCAAAGAAAAAGGTCCCTGCATAGCTATTATATTTTTGGGAAGTATTCCATTATCTTCACATTTTTTTACCATATCCCATTTAGGAAGTATTCTGAAATAAAACTTTTTCAAATCCTTTAGTTTTGAAAAATGCTCTATATTGTTACTTCCAAGGGTTACAAGAATATTGCCTTCCAATCCACTGCAATACCCCAATAGATCATTTATATTTTGAAATTCACTAAATCTATCAGGAACAATGTGTATTTCTTCTCTTTCAAATCTATAGTAAGTTATAGAAAATTCTTCAGCAACTTTCATTGCATTTTTAGATACTTCAAAAGCATAAGGATGACTAATATCAACAATAGTTTTAATAGAATTTTTTTTTATAAATTCTCTCATTAACTCTAAAGGCAGTCTTTCTGATATCACTTTCACTGGAATCCCTTCTAAAAGCTTTCCTCCATATTCAGTAGCTGTTGAAACTATAATATTCTTATCAGCAGATACAAATTTCTCTAGGAATATTCTTGAATCTTTTGTTCCCCCAATAACCCATATCATAACTTATAACCCCTAGGTGTAATCATTTTATTACCTTTCACATAAGATTTTGAATTTCCAATTATAACTACTGTAAACATATCTATCTCATGTTCAAGGAAATGTTCAAGATCAGTTAAAGTATAGTTCTGATCTTCTCTCCCTACATGTCTTAATAAAGCTACTGGAGTAGTTGGAGCTTTATGCTTCATCATTATTTCTCTCGCTTCAACAATCTGTGTAGTTCTTCCATTACTTTTAGGATTATATAGAGAAATTACAAAATCTCCTTCACTTGCTTTATCTATTCTCTTAGTAATTACATCCCAGTCAGTTAAAAGGTCACTCAAACTAATAATAGCCTGATCATGCATTATAGGTGCTCCTACAAGAGCTGCTCCTGCTACTGATGCAGTTATTCCTGGTATTACTACTACCTCTATTCCACTGTCAGCAGCTACCTCTATCATAATACCAGCCATGCCATATATTCCAGCATCTCCACTGCTGATTAATGCAACTGTTTTTCCTTCTTTTGCTAATTCAAGAACTTTTTCACATCTGTCTATCTCTTTTTTCATTCCTGATACATAGAATTCTTTATCTTTAAATTCATCTTTTACTAAATCTACATAAGTTGTGTATCCTGCAATTATATCGACATTTTTAAGCGTATTATATGCTCTTACACTGATATCTTCCATATTTCCAGGACCTATTCCTACTACATATATTTTTCCTTTATTCATCATTAAAGCTCTCCTCATAAATAGATACTGTCATTCTATTATAAATAAATTTATTTTCAATAAATTTCCCTTTTCCATTTGAAGCTAGAAATGCACAAGGCTCAGATACACAAGATACTCCTATCTGTTTTTTTACAAATTCTGAACCTTCAAACCTATCTTCAACCTTTTTTATGTCTTCTCTGGAAATTATAACCAATTCTTTTTTCAATAATTTACTGCTTTCTATTATTCCTACTTCATCAGCTTTTAAATCAACAGTAGCTATTTTTTTTATACTTTTAACAGAAAGATTATGAGCTTCCATAGCTTTTTTTATTCCTTCCATTATAACTTCTGTTTCTATACCTCTTCTGCATCCTATACCAAGAATCAGATTTTTAGGATATATCCTCACTGTTTCTATTTTTTCTCTATTAGAAACTATTATTATTCCTTCCTCATTTGTATCACTATCAAATTTTACATTTTTTGGCAGAAGAATATTAACTTCTTTTCCATCAATAATAAGGGAAGTAACATTTTTTGCTTTCTCAAGGCTTTCTAATTCTCCCTGTATTTTTTGAGAAATAGTGTCAACTGCTATTTTTCCAGTTACATCTGAACTGGTAGTGATTATTGGAAGAAGACCAAGTTTTTCAGCAGCCTCATTTGCAAGTTCATTAGCTCCACCTAAGTGTCCAGAAAGAAGAGAAATAATAAAATTTTCACCTTCATCTGCAACTAATACTGCTGGATCTATATCTTTACTTTTTATCAGAAAAGCTATTTTTCTGATGACTATCCCTGTAGCCATAATAAATATATGACCATCGTATTTATTGAACTTTTCATTTAAAGTACTTGTAAAATCTTCCATTTGCAATGTACTTTCTATCTGAAATTTTTTCAGTGTGAAAACATCAGCTTTTAATATCTCTCCATATTTTTTTCCTAAATGACCTGCTCCTCTTGTAACAGTCCATACAGCCAGTTTCATTTTACTCTATTCCTTTTCTAAATTCATGTGTAAAAGTTTTATCATATAATTTAGACTTTTCATATTCATTTCCTAGAAAATCTCCAACTAATATTTGAGCTGTTTTAGATATTCCTGCTTCTTTCACAAGTTCTTCTATTGTTTCCAATGTTCCTATTACTACTTTTTGATCCTCCCATGTAGCTCTTTGAACTACTGCAATGGGAGTAGTCATTGGATAAGAAGTAGCAAGTCTTTTTACTACATCTCCTATCATATGTACAGAAAGGAATATTGCCATAGAGGCTCTGTGAGCAGCAAGACTTTCCAAAGATTCTTTCTCTGGAACTGGTGTTCTACCTTCTAATCTTGTACAAATAACTGTCTGTGATACAGATGGAAGTGTAAATTCTTTTTTTACTGCTGCAGCTGAAGCAAGAAATGAACTTACCCCTGGAACAACTTCATACTCAATTCCATTTTCATCTAAAATATCCATTTGCTCTCTATGAGCACCAAATATTGCAGGATCTCCAGTATGTACTCTAGCTACTTTTTTCCCAGCTTTTATTCCCTTTATAGTTACATCCATAACTTCTTCCAATGTCATAGAAGCCGAATTGTATATCTCAGCTCCCTCTTTATGGCATTCTATTACCTGTCTTGGAACTAAAGAACCAGCATATATAATGATATCTGCTTCCTTTACTATTCTTTGACCCTTTATAGTTATTAATTCAGGGTCTCCAGGTCCTGCTCCTATGAAATAAACTTTTTCCATTGTTCAATTCCTCCTCTTTTTAATAACATTGTAGAGAAATAATGAATATCATCTTTTTCTAAATGAGAAATATCAAAGTATACTTCCTGATTTTCCTTTCCACAATTAGAAACCAGTATTATATTTTCCATATTTCCTGTTTTTTCCAATGCTGCTTTTAATCTGTCAAAGTTTCTGTTAACTTTCATAAATACAAGGTTATCACTTCCTTCTATTTCTTTTTCTATATCAGTAGTTTCACTAAGTCCAATTATTTTTAATGATTCATCTCCCATTACTATTGGTAGGTTGAATCTTGAAGATATATCAGCAAATGAAGATATTCCTGGAATAGTTTCCACTTCATATTTTTTATCAAGATGCTCCAATATATATACATATGTACTATATGTCATAGTATCTCCTATAGTAAGAAATCCTACATTTTTTCCTTCATCTAATAATTTTTCCACAATCTTTGTATTTGCTTTTCTTCCTTCTACTCTATCTAAAGGATTTTTAAGCATTGGAAATTCCATAAATACAAGTTCTGCATCTTCTTTTAAATATTCTTTAGCTATTGAATAAGCTGTACTCCCCATATCTTTTTTTGCTTCTGGTAATATCACTACATCTAATTTTTTTAGTGTCTTTATCGCTTTTAAAGTGATTTGATCAGGATCTCCTACTCCCACTCCAATCCCATAAAACTTGTTATCCATTTACATTTTCCTCCTTCACAGCTGTTATTATATAGATTGGATTCTCCCCATACATCATAGTATATGGTCCAACTTTTTTTCCTCTTGATATTGACATATTTACAACTTCTATATTATTAAAACCCTTTTCTTTTAATATAGTCATAGCACTATTTAATGTTTCAAGTGTTATTGCATTAATGACCAGTCTTGAATCAGGTTTAGAATACTTTATAAAATGTTCTACTATTTCTTTCATTCCCCCAGTAGAACCTCCTATGAACATTCTGTCATAGTTTGTTTCTGGAATATCCTCTGGTGCTCTTCCATGTATAAGATAATAGTTTTTAAGATTAAACTTTTTTACATTTTCTCTTATTACTTCAAGCCCCTTCTCTTCTTTTTCTATCCCTATTACTTTTCCATCTTTTAAATATGTAGCAGCTTCTATTCCAATAGTACCTGTCCCTGCTCCCACATCTATCAATACAGAATCTTCTTTTAATCTGAGTTTTGCAATAGATACTGCTCTCACTTCCTGTTTAGTCATAGGAAGTTCTCCATGTATAAATTCATTATCATAGATGTGCATAATTTTCTCCTTTTTTCAATACCACAGTATTCATTTTAAATTCTTTGTTCAATTCTTCAAAATTCTCTGCATCTACTCTGATTATTATTTCATCAGGATAAGAAAGCCTCTCACCTACTATTATTTCCACTCCTCTTATTCCTGATTCATAAACTTTTTTTCCTATGGTATATGGCGTATTTTTTTCATCTGTAAGAAGAACCACCCCATCTTTTTCATCCATTGCTTTTATATAATCAAAATCCCTTCCATGAGCACTTGCCAGAATAAAATTCTGCCAGCATTCTCCTATTTTTGAAAATAAATACTGATATGAAGATATTCCTGGCACAACTTCTAATTCATCATTAGAAAAATATTTCTTTAAGAAGGGAAGAAGGCTGTAAAATCCCGTATCCCCTGATACAACTACTGTTATTTTTTTATTCCTGTTATCTTTTATATAATCAATTAAATCTAAAAGTTTTCCCAAAGCATATTTTTCACAGTTTTCTGATAGGAGTATGTCAATTTCCTCCAGCTGTCTTTTTCCTCCAACAGCTATTTCGCAATCTTTTATAGCTTTTATTCCAGCTCCAGTAAGATAATCTAAATTTCCTGGTCCTAATCCAACTACATTTATTTTATTCAGCTACCTCACCCACCAATTCATAAAATCCATCACTATATCCTAAAGTGTCTCCCTTAAATGAAAATATTAGAGATTCACATCTTAAATCATCTGTTCTGCTGTATTCCATAACTTTTTTCTTAACTTTTTCTGCTATTACTGTAAAGAGTTCTTTTTCTTCTACATAATCACAGGCTTCTTCCACTGTATTAGCTTCCAGTATTTTTTTTATATTTTCACAGCTTTCTCCAACAAGAAAAGCATTTGCTCCCATTATCTCCATTCTTGCATCTGCTACTCTGCTATGAGTATTAAATATTCCCCCAGCTATTTTTATAGCTTTTCCTATATGACCCAAAAGGATTATTCTTTTAAAATCAAGTTTAACAGCAGAGTCTATCATAAATCCTACAAAGTTACTTATAACTGCCATCTGTTCCAAATCTAATCCTAATCGTTCACAATAATTTTTTCCATAATTTCCAAAGGCAAAAACTACCCAGTCTCTGTCTTTATCCATTCTCAACACTTTCAATTCTGCATACATGGAATCTTTTAAGGCTTCCTCACTCATAGGCTTTACTATTCCAGTAGAACCCAATATAGAGATACCTCCTTTTATTCCCAGTTTAGGATTAAAAGTTTTTTGAGATTTTGCTTTTCCTTCTGGAACATAAATTGTAACTACAGCTTTTATTTCTTTATCTTCTAATAATTCATTGACCACTTCTGATATCATCTTTTGTGGTCCAGGATTTATTGCTGATTTTCCTAATGGAACCTGTACTCCTTTTTTAGTTGCTGTTCCTACTCCCCTTCCTCCTACCAGAACAAATTTATCGAAATAATGTCCTTTTTCTATTTGAGGAAGCTCCTTGACTAATTTTACTTTTGCACATATTCTAATTCCATTAGTTACATCTGGATCATCTCCAGCAAATTTTACTACAGCACAGGTAGCAAAATTATTTCTCACCCTCAATTTAAATACAGGAATAGTAAGCTCTACCCCATTAAGAGTTGTTATTTCTATCTCAGAAGATTCCTTTCCATAAAGAAGGGCTTCTAAAGCTGCTTTTGTTCCAGCTGCTGCACAAGTACCAGTAGTATAACCGCTTCTTAGTTCTTCATTCATTAGAATCCCTCTCTTTGATACATTTGATACAGTATACCATGAAGAATAGAAACTGCTACTGTACTTCCTCCTTTTCTTCCATTTATTGTTATATATGGAATCCCTAATGATTTAAAAGCTTCTTTTGATTCTGCAGCTCCAACAAATCCTACTGGAACTCCAACTACAAGAGCAGGTCTTTCTATTTCATTTCTTTCTATCATTTCTTTTAACTGGTAAAGAGCAGTAGGAGCATTCCCAATAAGAAATATTTTTGTATTTGGATCTTTTGCTGCCTTTTCCATTCCTACTATTGATCTTGTAACTCCTCTTTCTTTTGCTTCTTTCACTACTTCATTATCTGCTACAAGACAGTAAGCTTCACAGTTAAATTTAGAAAGCACCATTTTGCTTGCTCCATTCACTATCATGTTTGTATCACAATATATTTTGCATCCATTTTTAAGAGCTTCTTTTCCACTATTTATAGCATCATTCATAAAATCAATTAAGTCTGCATATTCAAAATCTGCAGTAGTGTGTATAACTCTTTTTATCACTGGAAGAGTTGCTTCATCAAATTTATTAATTTTATCCCCTAGTTCCTCTTCAATTATTTCAAAACTTCTTTTTTCTATGTCCTGTGGTACTTTTATATAGGTATTCATTTATTTACCTTCCTTTTCTAATATATCTTTCAATAAATCAAAACTTGTGAAGAAATGGATATGGGGATATCCTCCTTTTAATCCTTTTTCTTCAAATATGCAATTCCACTCTCTACCATCTTTTTTTCTGGCAGTATATTTTCTTGTATCATTTCCTATCTCTTTTATTTTGGAATAATGAAATTCATGTCCTTTGCCAACAATTTTATTTTCTTTTAATAAGCTTATATATCCAAATCTTGAAATATCAAGTCTGTTTCCCATTTTTATACTGCAGTCTATTATATTGCACATTGGAAATTTTTCACCATCTGCTGTTTCTATCTCTTTAGATAAAAACATGAATCCTCCACATTCACCAAATATTTTTCCATTATCATAATAAAATTTATTTACTGATTCTATCATACTTTTATTTTCAGAAAGCTCCTTTGCAAAATTTTCAGGATACCCTCCACCAAAATATAGTATATCCATATTTTCTGGTATTTTTTTATCATAAGTAGGAGAAAAATATTCTATCTCTATACCTAAATATTCAAGTAATTCTATATTATCATTATAGTAAAAATTGAAAGCTCTGTCTTTTGCTATTCCTATTTTCAATCCTTTATATCTGTCTTTTTCTTTTTTAAAAGGATTTTCCATTGGTTTTGCTTCAGCTTTGACTGCTATTTCCAATAATCCATCTACATCTATTGTTTCTTTTAAAACTTCAGCAAGAGAAGATATTTTAGCTTTTAAATCTCCAATTTCTTCTGCCTGGAGCAGTCCTAAATGTCTGCTCCCTATATGCAGTGATTCATCTTTAGGCACATATCCCAGACACTTTATATCTGTATACATCTCTATTGCTTCTTTAAAGATATCATAAGTTTTTTTGCTTGAAACTTTATTAATAATAACTCCTGCTATATTCACTCTTTTATCCAATAGTTGATATCCAAGTACCTGAGCAGCTATACTTGTACTTTTTCCTACTCCATCTACTACTAATATTACAGGTATTTCAAGAACTCTTGACAGATGTGCTGAACTATTATTATCCAATGAATTATCTATTCCATCATATAGCCCCATTACACCTTCTACTATTGATATATCTTTTTGATGTTTATAAAAACTATATTTTACTCCCTCTTCTCCCATCATAAATAAATCCAGATTATAGCTTTTATTTCCAGTTACAAACTGATGAAAGCCAGGATCTATATAATCAGGTCCTGTTTTGAATGGTGATACATTTTCAAAGAGTGACATAAGCCCCATAGAAACTGTTGTTTTTCCTATTCCGCTGCTTATTCCTGCAAGCATAAAGGCTTTCATGACATCACCTCTTTCAGAGCCTGCAATACCTTTATATTATTTTCTCTATTCTTTATTGCAAGTCTTATGTATTGATTATTTAAAAATTTAAAATTAGAAGCATCTCTCACGACTACACCTTTTTCTATCATTTCATCTCTTACAGCAGATGAATTTTTCTTCAAAAGTTTTACCAGAATAAAATTTACATTTGTTTTAAAGGTTTTTATATTTTTAATTTTACAGCTTTCTTCATAAAACCATTTTTTTTCTTCTTCTATCCAGTTTTCAGTTGCTTCTATATATCTCTTATCCCAGAGCATAATTTTTCCAGCTATATCAGCAAAACTATTTACACTCCAAGGTTCTTTATATTTTTCCATTTTTTTCATTATCTCTTCATCATAAGTTATTCCATATCCTAATCTTACCCCTGGTACAGCAAAAAACTTAGTCAGAGCCCTCATTACAAAAATATTTTTATCCTTTAAAAGTACACTTGTCATATCTTCCCAGCCTCTTATAAACTCTATAAAAGCTTCATCTATAAATAATTTTATTTTTCTTTCAGATAAAATACTGTTTATTCTTTCCATATCTTTTAAAGAAATAAAACTTCCTGTAGGATTATTTGGATTGCATATAACCACAAGGTCACATTGAGGTATTTCTTTTATAAAACTTTCTACATCTAAGTTATAATTATTATTTTCCAATAATGGATAATAGATTATTTCACTTCCTACACTTTCTAATGCTCTTTTATACTCAGCAAAACTTGGAGATATTATTAAAGTTTTTTTAGGCTGCATAGCTTTCATATACAGAAATAAAATTTCTGTTGCTCCATTTCCTGCTATTATATTTTTAACTTCAACATTATTATATCTTCCTATGTTTTCCCTTAATTCTATATAGTCAGGGTCCGGATACTTTTCAAGAATATCAAAGTTTTCTATTATCGCTTTTTTAAAAGATTCAGGTACTCCTAAAGGATTTATATTAGAACTGTAATCTAATAGTTCTCCTTTCCCCTCTCTTTTTAATCTATAGATATTTCCTCCATGCAGATCCATCTTTTTCTCCTTCTACATTTTTTTTAGTAACAAATCTGTTAAATAAGCAATTAATGTAAATACTCCTATCCCTACCCATGAAGATACATACAAAAGTTTTATAGCCTTCATAATATCTCTTAAATCAAAACTTTTTTTTCTATCTCCAATAGTTGGTTTTTCATGTATTTTTCCAAAATAACTTGTTTTTCCTCCAAATTGTACCCCTAATGCACCAGCAAAAGCTGCTTCTGAATTCCCAGAATTAGGGCTTGAATGATTCAATCTATCTCTTAGGAATATTTTCCAGGCATTTTTATAATCAAATCTCAATATCATTGCTGCTATTGGTATAATAAATCCTCCTGCTATTCTCGCAGGTATAAAATTAGCCACATCATCTGTCTTTGCAGATACCATTCCAAAATCCATATATTTGTCATTTTTGTAACCTACCATAGAATCGAGAGTATTTATTGCCTTATATCCCATGGCAAATGGCAGGGCAAGAGAAACTCCATTTATATGGAAAAAACTTCCTAAAAAAGCAAAAAACATTGGAGCTATAACTCCATCTACACTATTTTCACTTATTGTTTCAAGTACACTTCTTGTAATCTGTCCTATATCCATATTTCCTGTATCTCTGCTTACAAGATAAGATAATTCTTTTTTAGCCTTTTCTAAATCACCTTCTGTAAGAATTTTACATACTCTGAAGCCTTCATCTGCCAGACTCTTTGTAGCAAGTGTAGTATACAGAAAGAAAATTTCTAAAATATATGAAACAGATGATATATAATAAGAAATAACAGATGTGACTCCTACTACTATAATTGTCAGAAAAGCTCCTGATATTTTTTTATTAGAAGCTTTATATAGTATTTTTTCTAAAAAGCTAATAAATTTTCCTATAATCCTGACAGGATGTGGAAACCAATGAGGATCACCAAATATCAAATCCATTACATATGCAATTCCATATTTCATTATAAAATTCATCTTCTACTCACCTAGTATTTCATATATTTTTTTCATATCTAAATTTTTTCTAAATATTTTTTCAAGTTTATCAAATTCCTGTTCTCTATATTCATCAAAGGTTATTCCTGCTTCCATTTTTTCCAAGCCTTTTTTCTCTCTTATCTTATTTAATATACTTCTTGTCACTTCTTCATTATCAAATATTCCATGAAGATATGTTCCAAATATATTATCTTTTACCACTGCAACTATATGATCATCATTTGTCACTACTCTTTCATTTCCAGCTGTAACTCCTTGATGTATCTCATAGCCTTTTATTTTTATTCCATTTAATCCTGAAATAATCCCAGTTGTATTATTAAATTCTCCTGAATACTGAGTTGTATTTTTTTCTTTTTCCATTATAGTTTCCATATCTAATATACCTAATCCTGGTATCTCTTTAATATCACTTTCAATTCCATATGGGTCTTTTACTCTTTCTCCAAGCATTTGGAAACCACCACATATTCCTATTATTACAGTTCCTTTTCTTGAAGCTTTTATAATCTCAACAGCGATTCCTCTATCCTTTAAATCTTTCAGGTCATCTATTGTATTTTTAGAACCAGGTATGACAATTATATCTTCATCTCCTAATTCTTCTGCTGAAGTTATATAATTTATGCTTACATCTTCCTGTATACCTAAAGCATCTAAATCTGTAAAATTAGAAATATGTTTTAGTTTTATAACAGAAACCTTTATTCCCTTAGTATTTTTTGATTTTTTAAATTTATCTGTTAGACTATCTTCATCTTCTATATCTACATCACTGTATGGAAGCACGCCCACAATTGGAACTCCTGTAAGTTCTTCCAATTTTTTTAATCCTGGTTTAAGTATTTCTACATCTCCCCTAAATTTATTTATTATTACTCCCTTTACTCTGGCTCTTTCTTCTGGGGTCATAAGCATTATTGTTCCATATACAGAAGCAAATACCCCACCTCTATCTATATCTGCAACTAAAATTACAGGTGCATCTGCCATAGCAGCCATTCCCATATTGGCTATATCCTCTTCTTTAATATTAATTTCTACTGGACTTCCTGCTCCTTCTATTACACATATATCAAAGTTGTCTTTAATTTTATTGTATGAATTCATTAATTCTGGTTTCAAAGTAAGTTTAAATTTTCCATACTCCAATCCACTCATATTTCCAATAGATTTTCCATTTACTATAACTTGTATCTTTTTAGCAGTTGTAGGTTTCAGCAAAATTGGATTCATAAAAGCTTGAGGTTCAATTTTTCCAGCCATAGCCTGAACTACCTGAGCTCTCCCCATTTCATCTCCATCTTTTGTTATAAATGAGTTTAATGCCATATTCTGTGATTTGAAAGGGGCTACACTATATCCATCATTATAAAAAATCCTACATAGTCCTGTTACAGTTATACTCTTTCCAGCTCCAGATGATGTTCCTACTATCATTATATTTCTATGTTTCATAATCTACTCCCTCATGAATATTTTTATACTAAAAAAAGTATCAATTAAAAAATTGATACTGTCATTTTAAATATATTATTAGCCACTATAAAATACTCAAGCACTTTTTTTCTCCTCCAAATTTAATACTGGAGAGAAGTATAGTAAATATACACTTCCCGTCCCCGCAGGATAGTTAAAGTCTTTAAGGCAGGTCTCCTGACTCAGATTCATTCTACTAACAGCCCTTCCCGAAATATTTCAGTGGTTAACCTGTTTTCGTCATCTTCACAGTGGCGGGACCGTGTAAGTTTTTCACTTATCTTCCCTTTTAATCGCAGATATGCAAACCTTAAAAAATTTATTTTTCACATACTAATTATACAAATTATTAATACTTTAGTCAAGCTTTTTAAAGGCTTAAATCACTGAGAACTATGCAGAAAATGATTATATTGAGAGAAATTAATCTATTTAATTTATAAAACAAAAATAGGTATTTTATAAATAAAAACACATATAAATTTTAAAATTAATTTTATATTATTTTTACAGATATTTAATTATTCTATATACCTATTTTAAAAAAGAAGATTTTTTATCAAAATATCCAACTTTTTCATAGAAATATTCTGGATACAAAAGATATAAATATTTTTTTCCTCTGCTGCAGGCTACATAAAATAATCTTTTTTCTTCTTCTAGATTTTTTTCTCCAATATTGCTTGGAAATATTCCTTCCAGCAATGTTGGTATAAATACTGCTTCCCATTCCAATCCTTTGGAACTATGCACAGATAATAAAGAAACTTTTCCTTTGGTTATCTTCTTTTCAATATTTAAAATATTTCTTAATTCTTTTATATAGGTTTCTAAATCTTCTTTTTTTCTTATACTGCTTTTTACTTCTTTAAAAAAATCTATTTCTTCCTTAGAAAATACCGTTTTTATTTCAAGAATTTCAAATGTAAGCTTTTCACATTTATTTAATATTTCTTCTATGGAATAATTTGATATTTTATCACTTATTTTTATTAATTTATTTAATAATTTATCTTCAGTTTCTTTTTTTCTTGTTATGTTCAATACAGAATATGAATAATTTTTTGGTAGTATTCTTATTAATTCTTCCCATTTTAAAATATTTTCCTTATCATTCCATACCTCTAGTATTTTTAAATAAATATCTAAAGGACTTCCAAAAAAAATTTCTTTATCTTCTTGTAAATTAAAAGGTATATCTTTTTCTTTCATTAATCTTTCCAATTTATGAACTATATATTTATTACGATAAAGAACAGCTATTTCTTCATAGGGAATTCCTCTTTCCTCCAGTTCCTTTATTTTTCTGCAGATAAATTCCCCTTGCTTTTCTTCATTGAGAAAACTTATAATATGTGGATTTTCTCCTTTTTTCATAGTTCCTTTTGTATTTTTATTGTATTTCAAAAGAAAATCTTCAGATATTTTATTCACATATTGAATTATTTCATCACTGCTTCTATAATTTTTTTCTAATTTTATCAATTTACTGTTATGAAAATCTTTACCAAACCTAAGAATATTTTTAAAATCTGCTCCTCTAAATCCATATATACTTTGATAATCATCTCCCACTGCCATTATGTTTCCTTCCATACCTACCAAGATTTTCAAAAATTCCTTTTGAATAGAATTAGTATCTTGATATTCATCTACTATTATATATTTATATTTTTCTCTTAAAAGTTTAAGAAAAATTTTATTTGATTTTAATTTTTCTAATACCTTTTCTATTAAATCTTCAAAATCATATATCTGAAATTCTTTTTTAAACTTCCTGTATTTAATTTTTAAAAATTCTAAATCATCTAAATAGATCCTTTCTTCTTTAGATAAAAATTCTATTATATTTTTTTTTCTGCTTCTTATTGCTTCAAATATCTCAATTACTCTTTTTTCTGAAAGAAATTTGCCATTATTTTTCTTTTTTAATGCATATTCTCGAATAAGCAGACTTATTACAGCATTATTTTTATTTTCATCTATAATATTAAGTTTTTCTATTCCAAATATATTCTTATATTTTGTAAGCAATTCAGCACAAAGAGAATGAAATGTTGAAATTGAAACTTCCTTCTCTTTATCTGAAACAAGATGCCTCAATCTTTCTTTCATTTCCAAAGCAGCTTTTTTTGTAAATGTAAGCATTAAAATATTTTCTTCTGGTATTCCTCTTTCTATCATGAAAGCTGTCCTATATACTATTGTTCTAGTTTTTCCTGAACCTGCACCAGCTATTACTAAATATTGTCCTTCTAGAGAAGTCAAGGCCCTCAATTGTTCTTCATTTAATTCATTGTAATAATTTATTTTATATTTTCCAGTCAGAATATCTTTGTTAAAATCTTTGACTTCATGCTTTTCAAGTTTTTTTATAAAATATTTCAATTCTTCTTCATTTTTAATTTTTGTATTCTCTTCATTTTTTCTGGAAAATTTTATTTCTTCTTTTTCTTTTGATTTATGAAATATCTTAAAAAATGCTTCAAAAATTTTACTCTCCTCCTAGTTTTTGTTAGCTAGATTTTCCATAATTTCAACTACTTTTCTCGAATTTTTATGGCTGTTTGTATCAGATTCAAGTTTTCCTTTTTTGATAAGATTTATGAATTCCATTACTTCATAAACCATATCATTTTTATGTATCTCTACTTCTATTTTTTCTTCTCTTCCATCTCTATATAATATTTTTATCCCTTTTACAGTAGAAAGTTTTTCAATTATTATAGAACCCTTTTCTCCTTGAATTTCTGAAGGTACTTTTGAATCAGTTATTTTTGAATATGTAATACTTGCTATTTTATCATTATATTTTAAAATTATATTTCCATATCCATCTGCCCCGCTGCTTACCAGATAATTTCCTCCTATGTATTCATCTGGTACTCCAAACATACCAATAGTAAAATACAATGGATAAACTCCTATATCATATAATGCTCCTCCAGAAAATTTTGGATCAAATATATTTGTAAGTTCTCCTTTTTTTAAATTATCATATCTTGAAGAATACTGACAGTAACTAGCTGTTATACCTCTTACAGGTCCTATTTTTTCCAAATTTTCTTTTATTATATTGAAATTTGGATTTAAAGTAGGTCTCATAGCTTCCATCAGTACTACATTATTCTCTTTTGCAATTCTTATCATTTCATCCAATTCTTTTACTGTTGGAGCAATGGCCTTTTCACAAATCACATGTTTTCCATTTTCCATCATTTTTATGGCCTGTGATGGATGAAGTCCATTTGGAGAAGCAATATACACTGCATCAACTTTCTGACTTTCAGCCATTTCTTCCAATGAGAGATATATTGTTTTTACATCATGTTTTGTAGCAAAATAATCTCCTTTTTCCACACTTCTTGAATATACTGCTGTTACTTCACATTTTTTTATAGTTTTCAATGCCTCTACAAATTTATCACTTATACTGCTTGTTCCTATTATTCCAAATCTTACCATTTTTCCCTCCATGAATTTATAATATATTTTACTGTTTTTTATCCTTTAAATACTCTCCTAAAATAAATAATGAAAATACTATCAAAAGTATCACTGAACTAAAAGCTGCACTTTCTAAATATTTTTTATTAGATACCAGAGAATAGTTTACTAATGAAGCTACAGGAACTATATCCCCTAACTGCATAGTATATCCTATTGTAAATTCTCCAAAAACAATTGCAAATATCTGCAGAAATGCTGATAAAAAAATATTTTTTAAAATTGGAAATTCAATGTATATAAATCTTTCAAATCCATTGCTGCAATCTAATAAAGAACTCTCCAGAATATTTACTGGAAATTTTTTTATATATTGATACATAAAAGAATAACCAATTGGAATACTTACCAGAATATATCCTGTTCCAAGTAATAAGAGCAAAGGAACATTAAAAAGCACATTTAAATAAAAAAGTGCTACTGCTAAAAAAGCTCCTGATATTCCAAGATTTGAAAAAATTATTACATCTGTTATTCTACTGTAATTTTTAATTATAAAATAAATTGCTATTATTGAAAGAAAACTTACTGCTGCAGATATTCCTATAGAATTTATTATTCCTTTTATCACTTCATAATCTTCATTGAAATCTTTTGAAAATATTCTCAAATAAGCTTTAATTGAAAACTCTCCAGTATAATAATTATAGAAAGAAAAAAGAAAGCTTGAAGCAACTATTAAATATTGCAAAAACAGATAAATAATTGAATATCCTCTAAAGAATATATTTTGTTTTTTATATTCTGCTTCTCCTTCCAGTTCATACTCTTTAACAAATACTCCTGTTAAATTAAGCATTATTAATATAAGAAATTGAATCATTCCAAAAATCATTGCCTTAGAAAAATTAAGTTCTCCCATAAGTGTAGATGCTATTTCCACTTCTAAGGTAGAAAACCTTATCCCTCCAAGAGATAAAATTATTCCAAATCCTGTAAAGCAATAAGTAAACACCAAAATAAATCCTCTAAATATCTGTGGCAGTATTAATGGAAGCTGTCCTGAAAAAAATATTCTTATATTTCCTGCTCCTTCCATTTTTAAAGCCTCTATGAGCTCCTTAGGCACTCTTTTCAGCCCTTCACTGATGTACTTTATAAATATAGGTGAATTATAAAATACATTGGCTATGATAATAGCTTTAAGTGAATACAATATTCCCAGATTTTTGAAAAATTCTATATTAAAAATAATTGAAAATATTGTGACTGTAGATATTATTGGAAAAAAGAATGGGATAAAAAGAAGGCCATGAAGAAGTCTGCTTACTATCCCTTTTTCATAAGCTGCAAAATATGCTGGTATAATTGCTATAAGAAGAGCTGCTGCTGTTGAATACACCCCTTGTTTTATTGAAAATAAAATTATATCAAGAGTTTTTTTTTCAAAAATAATATTTACATCCTCTACTTTAAAAAAATCTTTCATAAAAAAATATAAAGGGATAAACCATACTAGTGCATAAAATATATTTATATAAATTTTTATTTTTTCTCTATTCTTCATTCCAGCATTCCTTTCAAATTTCGCTTTCTATCCTATTATAGCATTATATGAAGTTTCTCTCAATCTCTCTTTAAGAATCCCTTTATAATCTTTTTTTCTTATGATATACTGAAGATGTAATAATTTTTAAGACAGTTCTTTTCTAAGGAGGAAAAATGCTTTATTTTTTACATGGTGACACTTCTCCTCTTCAAATAAAATATGAAGAGTTATTAAATAAAATTAAAAATGAATTTCCTAATATCCCTGAAAAATATTTTGATGCTTCACAAAAAGAAGATGAAAATTTTCTTCAAACTATTTCTACTAATTCTATTTTTAATCCTAAAGAGTTAGTAATTTTAAGAAGAGCTGAAGAGATAAAAAATATAGAAAACTTTTTTAAATCTTTAAAGCTTTTTAATCTTTCTCAAAAAGAAATCATAATAATATACGAAGAATTTTTAAATGATTATGGAAAAATTAAAAATCCATTATCAAAAAAAACTATGGATTCTATTAGTGAAATAGCGCAAATAATTTGTTATAGAAAAGAAAATGAAAAAAAAGCTGTTATTTTCTACCTCCAGCATGAATTAAATATATCTGAGTATGAAGCTGAAAAATTTGTAGAGATTATTGGTGATGATTTTTTCAAAATAAAAAATGAAGTCGAAAAGGTTAAAAATTATTTAGATGGAGATAAATTTAATCTTTCTAAAGTCATGCCTATACTTTCTATTACTAAAGAGTATAATCATCGAACTCTAATAGAGGATTTTCTTTATAATAAAAAAACTGCCCCTCTTTTAGAATTCCTGCAAAAAGAAAAAGAATATATGGGATTTCTATATATTACTACTGAAGAGCTTCTTATTAACCTTAAGCTTAACTATCTTTCAAAAGAATCTATAATAACTAAAAATACTTCTTATAAAAAATTTAATGATTCTATTTTTGAAAACACAAAAAAATATTTTAAAAAAGATAATGGATTTATGCATCCATATCAAATATTTTTAAAATTTAAAAATATCGATACTTTCAGCTCAGAATTTATAGAAAAAAAATTGGAAGAACTTTTGTATGCTGAATATAATATAAAAAATGGAACATTAGATGATGAAATAGCAGTAGAAAGTTTTATATTAAATTTTTTTACTGATTAAAAAGGAAAATTGTATTAAATTTGAATACCTAAATTAGACAAATAATTTTACTGGAGGTAGTCTTATGGCTAATGAAAAATTTTATATTGATGTGTTTGATTTAGGAGGCTTAAAAAAAATATGGTATTACTATCTTATAATTGGTATTCTCCTTGCAATAACAGGTTTGATTGGAATATTTAATCCACTTGGCTTTTCTATTTCTCTTATTTATGTTTTAAGCTGGGGATTCTTGTTAATGGGGCTTCTCAATATTTACTATGCATACCAAGGAAGAAAAAATAAATATTTTCATTGGGGAATAGTATTAGTGAGTGGTATAATTGATATTCTAGCTGCTATTTCAATATTCTACAACCCTTTTGAAAGTGCTGTAATACTTCTAATATATTTAGGTATACTTATGTTATTCAGAGGTTTTTCACTTATATTTACAAGAGGAAAAGCTATTGCTGATGAAATACCAGAAGTACATAATATAAGATCCATTTTAGTAATGAGAGGTATTCTAGATATAATCTTTGGTATTTTATTAGTAGTTTGCCCTCTTTTAATGGGGTACTTACTTCCTATTACCATTGGATTTTATCTTTTATTTATGGGAATACTATTTATAATATATAGTATTCAAATTAAAAGAGCATAAAATAGAAAGAGACAAGTTCAATTGGAACTTGTCTCTTTTTCATTGCATTAATTGTCTTAGAAATGCAATATATTCTCATTATCTTTACCGTTAAACTCATAATTAAAGATAAAACATTTAATAAATTATTTTTTATCTTGAATTTTATCTTTTAACTTAAATGAAGCATTAAACTTTACTTTTTTCATTTCAGTTGTCTGCATAAGTTCTCTAGTTTTTGGATTACTTATAGTTTTAGGTTTTATATTTCCAACAGTAAATACTCCTTTATTGAAGAATTGTACCTTACCATCTTTTTTTAAACCAGCTTCTATAATTTCCAATATTGCTTCTACATCTTCTTTTGCTTCTGCAATTGTTAAATTATTTAATTTTTTTCTGTATAGTTTAATAAAATCTTTCTTATTCATAGTACCCCTCTAGTCAACATTGATATTTTCTTTAAGTATTTTTCCCTGTCTGAAAACCAATTTATTTTTAGGTAAAGTTTTCTTAATTTTTTTTATTCTAGGATCACAGTATTCTCTAGCTCTTACAGGTTTTATTTCAAATATTCCCCAACCTTTGAATACTAATTTTTTATCTTCTTGAAGTATTTCTTCTACAGTTTCCCAAAAAGTTGAAATTCTATGTTGAGCTTCTTTTAAGTTCTTTAGATTTCTTTCTTCTTTGTAAACTTTTATAAAATCTTTCTCTTTCATTATTCCCTCCCTAAGTCTTTTGTTTCGCTTTCTTTCGAAAAATCATCTTCTGCTAGTGTTCTAGGAAGAAATTCAATAAATTTTCTAAATCTTTGATCATTTAATTTTAAATTCTTAATTATTATTGTCTTATTTTTAGCTGAATAAATATTTATAATATTGCTTTCTTCTTTTTTTTCCAATAATATTATTATATTTGAATTGTTTTTATCATCTACTGCATTTAAATATTTCATTTCTAAATATTTACCCATGAGTATTTGTTCTTTCAGCCATTGTATATTTCCTAAGAATTTATAGTAAAATCTCACTCCAATTTTATTAGTTAAATTCCTTATTGCTAAAGCAGTTTTTAATTTAATAAATATAAATATTATAAAAAATATACCTACCAAATACAAATATAAAATCAACTTTGAGTCTAAATAATTCATTTTTATATCTCACTTTCTCTTTCCCTATTTAATCAATGAGAGAGAATTAAGAGAATTTACTCTTAATTCTCCACCCATTTAACTATATCTAAGAGAATATAGTTAAACAAATTACTCTGCTCTTAAACTTTTTAATTGATTAAATTCAAATATTTTTCTTTCTTCTACTTTAGCTTGTTTATCAATTTCTGTAAGAAAACCTTGGTATTGTTTTAATAAGTTTTTCATTTCATTAGAATAGATACTTCTTCCTTCCATAGAAGTCATGTAGTTAATTCTTTCTCCACATTTATTTCTAAGATTAGTAAGTACATTTAAATTATTTTGAGCCGATTTTGCTATTTGTTCTTCTTCTTTGAATCTTTCATTTTCTTTTTGCTCAAGCATTTTTAATTCTGCTTCTAATTGAGAAAATCTTGAATCTACTGCTGGTGTTGGTGCTGCTAAAGATACGCTTGATACTAATAATAATGCTGCTCCTAATAACATAGTTGTTTTTATTTTCATAATAATACTTTCCTCCTGATTTTATTTTCTTTTGTATTTAAAATATAATTATTTTCCTTCTTTTACAGCTTGTAATTGTTGGAATCTGTTGATGATACTTTCTTGCTCTTTCATTTGTCCTTCTAATTCTTTAAGTGCATCTTGATATTTTTTAGCTAATTCTCCATATTGTTCTTTGTAGAATTTAACATCTTTGATTTGTCCTAATTTCCCTGCTTTAGTTGAAATTTGGTTATATAATTCTCTTTGTTTAGCTAAAGTTGCTTTTGCAGTTTCAGCTATTTGTTTTTCAGAATTATATCTCTCATCTTCTTTTTGCATAAGCATATTGTATTCTTGTTCTAGAGTATTGAAACGGCTTTCAAATTCTGCTGTCACCCCTGTAGAAAATGCTGATGCTGATAATAAAATTGTTCCTACTACTAATAGTTTTTTCATGTTTACCTCCAAGTTTATAATATAGTTTTGTTTAGAAAACTTTTTTATTTGTTTAATTTTTCTAATTCAGCAAGTCTTTTTTCCAATTCCTTTATTCTTTCCTTGCTTATATTTTTTCCATCTAATTCATTATTTATATTAATTATTTCTCTAAATATCTCTTCTCTAGACATTCTTTGATCTTTAAGAGCCTGTTCTTTTGCTGCTGCTTCTTCTTTAGCTTTCTGTACTCTTAAAGCTTCCTGTCTTTTAGTTTCTTCAGCTTTTTCTTTCATAGCTGCTTCTTTCTCTAAAGCTTTTTGTTTTAATTCAGCTTCTCTATTAGCTGCTTTCTGCTTCATTTCTGCTTCTTCTGCTAGAGCTTTCTGTCTTAGTTCTTCTTTTTTAGCTGCTTCCTCTTTTTCTTTTTTCTCTATTGCCAGTTTAACTAATCTTTCTCTTTGCATATCTTTTTCTGACAAATTAGAAGTATTTCCAGCATTATTGTTAGAACAGCTTATTAATAGTAAAGAACCCAAAATTATAAGTGTCTTTTTCATATTTTTTCCACTTCCTTCCCATCAATCTTTTCTGTTTGTTCATCTTTAATAATTCCTTCTTTTTTCAATATATCATTCAATTTATATTTTTCAATTATAGAATTATAGTACTCAACTTGTGCTTGATTATACTTTTCTACAGCTAAACTTTTATATAATATTGGAAGCATTTCTTCTAAAGGTTTATCATCAAATTGTTCTTTATGCCTTTTATAAAAATCTGCTGCTTCTTCATCTGTGATTTGAGTTTTATTTTTTAACTCTCTTTCTATAAAATAATTTATTTTAATTTGATTTTGAGCTATTTGAATATTTTCAAGTTCTTCAGGTGAAAATTCAGCCTTTTTAACCTCTTCTAACAATGCTTTATAAACTAATATTCTTGCAACTTCATCTTTATCTTTTTGCTTTTCTGTTTCAGTTAAAGTAATCTGTGCAGAACCATTATTAGTATTTTTATTACCAGTATCATTACATCCTGTTATTAATATCCCAGCAGCAATAATAGATACTATTCCACAAATTTTTTTCATTAAAAATCCTCCCGATATTTTGTTTTAAAGAAAACTTTTCTATTTAATTTCTTTAATTTTTTCTTTTATTCTCTGAATTTCATATTCATTTCTTTCTTTTTCTGTCATTCTAGAGATTTCAGCAGCTTTTCTAGCTTGTTCTGCTTCTTTTTCTTTTTCCTTTTCATAATATTCTCTTCTTCTCTGATTAAGAATATCTAAAGGATCATCACTATTTTGTTTAGCGTTTGAACAGCTCACAACTAAAATGGCTGATAGAAACAAAAAACTTAATTTCTTCATAATTCCCTCCCAATTTGATCTTATTCGTAATTTATAATAGTCTAAAAGAAGCTGCAACTTCTTTTATTAAATTACATTTTTTCATTAGGTAATAAAAATATCTTATATTAACCATTAACCGTAATCTAATGATGAATTTATAGTAATTTTCAAAAAAAATAAAAAAGGAGAAAAAAATGGATAAAAGAGGACAGGAAGTTAAATATATTTGTAAGGAAGATTTAAAAAAATTAAGAAAATATTTTAAATTAAATGATAAAGTTGTAATTTTAGCATTGATAAATATAGGTGTAAATGTTGGTTTAAGAATTTCTGATTTGTCAAAAATAAGATTTGAAGATATTAACGTGGAGTATGTTGTGAAATTAAAAGAGAAGAAAACTAAAAAGATGAGGGAGATTAAGTTAAATACAGTTTGTCAGAATTCAATTGAAGAATTAAAGAGATATTATGAGACATTAGGTTATTCTAGAGAAAAAGGATTTTTATTTAAATCTTTAAATAGAAAATATGTAAAAGAATTGTTTGATAAGCCTATTTCAACTGTCTCAATAAGTAAATATTTAAATCAGGCTAAGGCAGATTTAAATATTGCATATCCCATTGGAACTCATTCTTTAAGAAAAACATGGGGGCACACAGTTTATAGAGGAACTTTAGACATAGCATTGGTAATGTCTATATTTAATCATTCTTCAGCAGAACAAACATTAAAATATATAGGAATAGAGCAAGAAATGATTAACAAAGTATATGATAAATTCAAGATATGAGTTCAATTTTTTAAGTTTATAGAAAGAAAATAGTTAATTTATTTAAAAAAAATAGTTGATTTATTTTTAAAAATACGATATCATAAAAAAGAGAAATGGTTAATATAAGATATTTATATTAATCATTATTTTCTTATTAATGCTTATATACTAGGTATTATTAAAAACATACTTTCTTCCTTTTAAAAAACAATTTATATTTTAAAAAATATATTTTCACATCGTATAAATTCGTTTTTAGACTAGATAAATACTTTTTAAATTATCTTTTATACTTTAATTTAAAAATAAAATTTTAGCAATCAAAAATATATATTTTTTATATAAAATCCGACTATACATTTTGTATCAAGTCTTAATTTTACAAATTTTATTTCTCAAATATTTTATTTATTATAAATATTTCTTTTTAATTTCTGAATTTCAAAATCAATTATTTTATTCAATATTATTTTAATTTATTATATTTTGATATTTATTTATTTTTTACATAATAAAATGAATGCATAGAATTATTATGACATACAAAAAAAATCATATTTTATTATATAAAATTTTCATCATAAAAACAGTATTTTAAAAATACATTAATAATCACATCACGTATATATTTAATTTATAATTTTAGAGGTGATAATATGACAGAACTTAAAAAGAGAAATTTATTTAAGAAATTCGATTTAAATATTTTGTTAGATCATCTTGAGGAGAATAACAATCTTGTAGTAAAATTTTTATTTAATGAAAATGAACAGAATTTCCCTCTAGAAATATTTGATATTCTTCTTAGAGAAATTCAGTTCTTAAAAAAAGTATGTGACAATATGGGAGAATGGAAAAATTTAATAAAAGTATATACAAACAGCATCATATCTGTAAAAGAAAATATGAAGTTATTTTATTATATTCAGAATGGAAAAATCCAAAATATTCTTATAACAAAAGAATTAAAAGAGAAACTTGAAAATAAAATAAGTCTTTGTATTGATGAAAGTTTAATATAAAAAAAGGAATCCTCTATATGCGAGTTTTCCTTTTTTTATTTATAACTCTGTTTCTTTTATTTTTCCATTTAATTTTAAATGATTAGCAATATACACAAATGGTGTATCAAAAACTGCTACTATAAATTTCATACAATAAGTAGTGATAAATATTTCTAATAATACTTCTTTAGGATAAATACCCCAAAAAGCTATCAGTGTAAAAATAGTATTATCTATAAGCTGACTTATCAATGTACTCATGTTATTTCTAATCCAAATATGTTTTCTTTCACTAAACTTTTTTTTCCACATTTCGTATGCCCATATATCATGACTTTGAGATATCCAATAAGATACAAGGGAAGCTACTGCTATTCTTGGCATAAAATCAAATATTCTTTTTACCCCATTGAAAGTAATTAAACCTTCCTCCACATTAGAAGGTATAAATGCTACAGCTACCTGCATTATTAATGTCATTGCCAACAAAGAAAAAAATCCTATTTTTACAGCTTTTTTGGCATATTCTTTTCCATAATTTTCAGCAAGAATATCTGTCACCAAGAATCCGCCAGCATAAAGTATATTTCCTAGAGTGGTACCAAATCCAAATAAGTCCACCAACATAACTACTTGAATATTAGCTAATATAGTTGAAATTGGTATCCAAATATACAATCCTATTTTTCCAAATCTAGAATAAGCAAATATTATTGCTAAAAAATTTATCAGCAGCATTACTGCCCACAAAAATTCGTTTCTCATTTTCCCTCCTATAATTTATTTATTGTTCAAAAACTCCTAGATCTTTGTTATCAAGAAGTAATTCTACCTTGTTATCAGATGTTAAATATGAATATTTCTTTATAAACCATTTCACCAGATTATCATCTCTTTCTATTACTGTTCCATTATTAATAAAAATATTTATTGTTACCCCTTGAAAATTTTCTAAAGCAATTTTTATATCATTTTCTATCATTTCTTTTGTTTGACCTTTTACACATACTAATAGACATACAGAAAATAATTCCTTACTTATTTTCTCTATGTCTTCATTTTTCATAATAAAGTTTTTATTATATACTCTCACTCTAAAATCATTATCAAATGTTTCTACTCCCATTCTAAAACGTATTTCTACTCCTGGAAAATATCTCTCAATTTCTTTGAGTCTTTTTATATATCCATAATAAATTTCAAAATAAAGAACTTTTATGCTCTTTTCTATAACTATTCTTTTTATTTCTTCTAAAGTTTTTGGTGTCAGTTCAAAAACTGATCCAGAATTTATAACTTCTAAAACTTCAAATTCTCCTGTTACTTTTTTTAAAGCTTCCATATTTACAATATCAATTTCCTTTTCATCTAAAGAATTATCCTCTATATAATTGCAAAAACTACATTTTCCATATTTACATGGAAAGCTTTTTAAAAGAACTATTTCTCTTTGATGTTTATCAGTGATTTTATTGTATCTTATTCCCATTTTTGCTCCTTAATCTAAAATTTTTCAATAAAAAAAGCAGAGTCCAAACCCTGCATAAATAAAAAAAGACTAGTTTTTTATAGATGGTTGGTTCACGCTAGGACATCTCCCTCTTAATAGAGGATTTAGTGATTTATTTAATTTGACAATATATTTTATATGTAACTTAATAAAAAGTCAATAATAATTTTATAAAAGTATATGCTTATTAATATTATTCTGCATAAATTTTTATAAAAATCTTAAAAAATTATATAATTTAAACAATTAAGCAGCTAATAGTTTTAACTGCTATAATTATTAAAATTTTAAAAGCTGACTTACTCCGACTTTCCTTTAAATATAGAGCAATTTTTATCTGCTTTTTTATATAAAAAGTAATTTGATAATTATTATTCCATCAAAATTTAATTTAATATTTTTTTAAAAAGGCATTCTCTAATTTTTATTATATTCAGATACTCTTCAGTGCTTCTTCAAATTCTTCTTTAGTTATTCCATATCTATTTAATCTTGATAAGAATTGTTTTCCATTGGAATATCCAATTCCTAATTTCCCTCCAACTTTTTCTCTCCTAACACTTGCATCTCCACTTCCTACAAGTCCACAATCCATTAGATAATCCATTGTAAATATTGTGGTCTTCTCTTCCATCACACTACATCTAGCTTTCTCTAATGCCTTTATAATAGCTTCAGGAGAGGCATTCTCTACACCTATATCTCCATCTTTTGTTCCTTCTATTCTTCTGATATAAGCATCTTTTGCCTCTGGGAAAAATTTATGTATATATTTTCTAATTTCTTCACCAGCATGATCTGGATCAGTAAGAATTATTATCCCTTTTTTTTGGTTTGCCACTCTTATTTTTTCAATAGTTCCCTGTTTTCTTACAGCAAATCCATTTACCTGTATTATTTCAGCATCAACAGCAGCTTTTACTGCTGATATATCATCTCTTCCTTCTACAACAATTATTTCTTTTATACTTTTTCTCATCATTACCTCTCAAATATCTCTTTATCTTGAATTGTCAACCTATATATTGTATCAGAAATACCAGAAAAATAATAGAGTTTAAAAAAAACTCTTTGAAGATTTTTTAGATCAACAAAGAATTTCATATATTACTTATTTATTTTTTCATTAAAAAATTTTAGAAAATTAGCCATATCTCTAGCTACATAATCCCAAGTATGTGTTTCTCCATCACATAAATATCCTCTAAAATTATATTTATTCTTTTTCATTCTCCCCATTACATCTAGCCATTGCTGAAGCATTAAATGATTTACTCTGTCTTCTATTCCTACACTAGCATAAAAATATTTATTTTTTAATTTATCCTCTTTCATATATTTTATCATACTATATGGATCTTCTTTCAATATTTTATATCCCCATGAACCAAAAACTCTTACAAACTGTTTTTTATCAACATCAGTAAAAAGAAATTTAGGAATATAAATAAATTTAAATAATCTTATAACTCTTCTATTAACACTCATTCTTATGAGGTTTATTGCGCCTGAAAAACTACCAATAACTTTAAAAATCTCTATATATTTAAGCCCTAATTTAAAAGCTGCGTATCCTCCCATGGAAAAACCTGCTATTCCAAAAGGTGATTCAGTAAACTTTATTTTTATTTCTGGAATAAGCTCTCCTATTATATAATTTTCATACTGATAATTTTTTTCTATAGCAAAATTAGAATACCAACTTTGCCCATCTCCTCCAGAAGATACTAAAATAAATATCATTGGATTTATTTCACCTTTTTTCAACAAAGAAATATAGTTTTCTAATAATTTTCCTTTTTCCAGCCAATCATTATTTTCATCTCTCAATCCATGAAGAAGAAATAAACAGGGAATATTATTTTTTATCTTATTTTTAGGGGAAATAATAGTATATTTCATTTCTTCATTCACAAAAGAACTTTTAATATTTTTTTCTTCTAAAGTTATATATTTATTAATTTCTTCTTGCGATATATTAGAATAGTTTGTATCTGAATTTTTTATAAATTCAACTTCTTCAAAGCTGTTAACTCTTTTCAGTTTCCTAAGAAGTTTTGATTTATATGGATAAGTTATTATATAAAATATCCCTAATATAATCATTAGCCAGAGCAAAAAAAACTTTAATACCATCATGAATCCCCTTAATTAATATTCAAATTAAAATTCTGCATTATTAGGTGTTCTTGGAAATGGAAGCACATCACGGATATTTGTCATTCCTGTTATGTACATAATTATTCTTTCAAGCCCTAATCCATATCCTGAGTGAGGAAAGCTTCCATATTTTCTTAAATCTAAATAGAATACATAATCTTCTGTGTTCATTCCCAACTCATTCATTCTTCCTTCGAGGATTTCAAGGTTATCCTCTCTTTGAGAACCACCAATGATTTCTCCAATTCCAGGAGCTAGTAAATCCATAGCTCTTACAGTTTTTCCACCTTCATTGAGCTTCATATAGAATGCTTTTATATCTTTTGGATAGTCAGTAAGAAAAATTGGTTTTTGAAAATATTCCTCTGCTAAATATCTTTCATGTTCACTTTGAAGATCAATTCCCCATTTTACTGGATAATCAAATTTCTTTCCTGATTTTTCAAGTATTTCAATAGCTTCAGTGTATGTAAGTCTTCCAAAGTCACTATTTAATACATTGTTAAGTTTATCAAATAATCCTTTTTCAATAAATTGATTGAAAAACTCCATTTCTTCTGGACATTGTTCCAAAACATATTTGATTATATATTTTACCATAGCCTCAGCAAGCTCCATATTAGCTTCAAGATCAGCAAAAGCTATTTCTGGCTCTATCATCCAAAATTCTGAAGCATGTCTTGCTGTATTAGAATATTCAGCTCTGAATGTTGGTCCAAATGTGTATATATTTCTAAAAGCAGCACAATAAGTTTCTCCACTCAACTGACCACTTACAGTCAAGTTAGTTTCCTTTCCAAAAAAATCTTTAGAAGAATCTACTTTCCCATCTTCATCTTTAGGAAGATCGTTTAAATCTAAAGTAGTTACTCTAAACATTTCTCCAGCACCCTCAGCATCAGAACCAGTTATTATTGGAGTATGAACATATACAAATCCATTGTCTTGAAAAAATTTATGAATAGCATAAGCTATAACTGATCTTACTCTAAATACAGCTGAAAATGTATTTGTTCTAGGTCTTAAATGCGCTTTTGTTCTCAAATATTCAAAAGTATGTCTTTTATTTTGTAGAGGATAGTCTAAATCGGCTTTTTGATATATTTCTATACCTTCTGCTACTATTTCTATATCTTGTCCTGCTCCTTGAGATTTTACTAATTTTCCATTTACTTTAATTGAAGATATTATAGATAAACGTGAAATTTCATCAAAATTATCCAATTTTGTATCAAATACTATTTGAATTCCTTTGAAAAATGATCCATCATTAATCTCTATAAAACCAAAGTTTTTTTGAACTCTGATCTTTTTTATCCATCCTGATATTTCTACTTCTTGATCAATAAATTTTTCTTTATCTCTGTATAGAGACTTTACTGTTACTTTTTCCATTTTTACCCCCGTAAAACTTTATATTATTTTTGTACTGTTTTCAACTTCTCCATCTACTATTTTTATATTATCTAAATGCCCTTTTACTTGAGCCCTGAATTGTTCCATATACATTTTTCTGAATAATTCTCTTTCTTTTTTTTCATCAAGAGTGAGCTCTCTTTCTCTTGAAAGCTTTGTAAAATAATTTATTTTTTCTATTATTTTATTCATTTCCATTTTAACTATCTCCTTTATAAATATATTTAATTCTCTATATAAATAAAATATTCAATTTTCATAATAAAAAATTAATAATGTCATTATATCATATATGAGATGGGAATTAAAGCCCCACTTTTGCAAGTTATTCATTTTTTATAAAAATCTATATTTAAAATATCTAATTTTTCTACTCTTCTGAATTTATATTTCCTATTATTCCAAAAGCTGAAAATATAGTTATAAGGGAAGTACCACCATAACTGAATATGGGCATAGGTATTCCAAATACTGGAAGCATACCAAGTGCAACATAAATATTTATTAATACTTGAGTTATAAGATACCCTCCTATTCCTATTGCCAAATATTTTCCAAAGTAACTTTTACATTCCATAGCACTTCTTTTTATAAGATTAAATATCAAAAAGAAAAATATCATTATAATGAACATTCCAATAAATCCAAGCTCTTCCCCATATGAGGCTAAAATAAAATCAGTTCTAATTTCTGGAAGATAACTATATTTCTGTACTCCATTTGCATACCCCTTTCCTAGAATACCTCCATTTCCAAAAGCTAAAAGAGATTGCCCTACTTGGTATCCAATTGCATTATCATATTCATTATTAATGAGACCATTTAAAAAACTTCCTATCCTCTTCATTTTATATCCCTTATCTGAAACATCACCTAAATGATAAATATAGAGACATATACCAGCAACTCCCACTACACCTGCAGTTATCACTGAAACTATCCATTTTATATCTATTTTTGACATAAACAGCATAAATAATAATATAGCAACATAATGTATTACTGTTCCCAAGTCGTCTTGAAACATTATAAAAAAACCGAATAAAATCATTATAGGCATAACAGAAAAAACTATTGAAAGATTTTTAGCACCATCTCTCTCACATCTCTCTAAAATATGAGCAATAAGAATTATGAAGGGCAGTTTTAATAATTCCGCTGGCTGCAGACTGAAGCCAAATAAACGAATCCACCCAATAGCTCCATTTATTCTAGGAACTACTTTAGGAAACATTTGTGCTCCAATTAATACAAATGAAAATAATCCTATTGTTATTATCAAAAGAAATAAATTAAAACCATTTTTATTATATTGCTTATAATTTATACTTCCAGCAATTATTAGGGCAGCAAAACTAATAAACATATATATAAGATAATTAGTAAAAATTCCTATACCTCTAGTATAGATAGTATAAAAACTTGCACTCAACATATTTAAAACACTCAATATAATTAAAATAAGAATACATCCAATCATAGTTATATTTCGCCTTTTTTTTCTTTTCTTTTCCTCTTTTTCTTTTTGTCCTTTTTTGAGCACATTTATCTTGTGGTAAATATTTTTATCATCAATGTTTATATCAGCCATTTGTCCTCCATGTAAACTTCAAAAAATAAAAAAATATTCCCCAAATGGAGAGTTATACAAAATATTATAAAAAAGCTTGGCAAGTACCTATCCTCCCGGGAGGCTTCCCTCCAAGTACTTTCAGCGTTTACGGGCTTAACTTCTGGGTTCGGTATGGGACCAGGTGT